>NZ_DASXVH010000029.1:0-18211 GCF_036504375.1 Novimethylophilus sp. | reverse complement strand
CGAGGGCTGGCTGTACCTGGCGGTGGTGCTGGACCTGTTCTCACGGCAGGTCATCGGTTGGTCGATGCAGCCGCGCATGGAAAGCGAATTGGCGATCAATGCCTTGATGATGGCCGTGTGGCGACGCTAGGGGCTTTCTTGTAAAAGCTATGATGTAGTAGTAGCCTCTCGTTAAAGCTTACCTGATGTATTTATAGCCCCCCGTGTTACATAAACGGGGATAGAGTGAAGCTCTATAGTTTCTGATGTGACGAAAGATAAGAACTATTGGAAATTAGGAAACGAGGAGATTCCGTGGGCGTCATCGACAGTACTACTTTCACACTAAAGTGCCAATGTGGTACTTCTGAATCCGTGACCATCCTCCAACATGGCTCTACATATGGAGGCTCTTGGCAATCTGGAAGGCCCATGAATCGGTTTTCCGTCACGTGGGTAGACACTAATGAATTAAGTGGCCCTCATATCAAATCTGCTAAATGTAATGCGTGTGGCAAAGAACCTGAAATTGTTATTTCATAGCTGTTGATTTTATAAACAAAAAAGGATTTCCATGCGATATCTGCTAATTTATATCTTAATACTCCCCCTTATTTCTTGTGACGCAAAAAATGCCCCACAACAGAAAGCCATTCCCAACACATTTGAGCTAGGTGGTTGGGTTGCCATTACAGAGGGAGGCGTAGGCGGAACTATATATATGGACCCTTCTACTAAAGTTAAAAAAGATTCAGTTGTTAGAATCTGGACGCTAGTTGACTATAAAAATCCGCAAGAAGGGTATGTCTACAATCCTTCGAGTGATAAATCGATTAACACGACTTATTTTTCCACCACCGTTCTTACAGAGTTTAACTGCGCAGAAAAATCTTGGAGGAATAGAGAAGGCTCCTTCCACTCAAAAAATATGGCGCAAGGGCATGAGTTTAACAGTTTCCATAGCGCCGACTCCGCACAATTTGAACCAGTACGCCCCACAAGCATCGCACAAATCGAACTGAATTATGTATGCGCTATGCCATAGAAATACTTCCTTATAATGGGCGTCGGCTTAAGTGACAACTTTACCTAAAGTCTACGGACGTGGAAGCTTCACTTTACAAAAATGATCTCTTGCCAGTGCCCAGATTCATCGTCTCTGGCGCGCCAATCAGATATGAAAATGGCACCAACTTGCGAGCCCATTTTATTTCTGCCGATGCCTGCGCCATAGCAGCATGACGAAGGCTATGACGGCTCGACTCCCATCCTCAGAATCTTATTCGCCGATAGGCGAGATATCGCGTCCCGAAGATAGAACCAGGATCAAGCAGCCTTTGTGGCGATCCTGCTGGTGCCTTGTGCTGCGCGCAAATCATATTCAAGGATAGATGCACCCGTTAATTAATTGCATGCCCCATAACATTTCTGGAGGGCTTCGTAAGTAAGTTATGATGAAATACCGATAACTCGATTGCCGATAATGAAGCTTCTAATCATTGACAATGCATGTTCAGAGCGAACGCAGGGCATCAATATGGTTCGCAGCCGCTTTAGTCATGCCGAATTTTTGGCGATCGAAACACTTGAAGAGTTCCAGGCGGCATTGGCGCAAGCCGATTTCGATCTGGTCGTCACCGAGTACCGCCTGGGCTGGTCTGACGGGTTGTCGCTTCTCAAAATACTCAAGGTGCGGTTCCCTTGCGTTCCTGTGATTATGGTGACTGCTTTCGGCAGCGAGGAAGTCGCCGTGGAAGGCATGAAAGCCGGACTGGCTGACTATCTCCCCAAACACCAGCTGCATCGTCTTGCCGCAGTCGTTGACAGATGCCTGCCCCGGCTGGGGTTGCGCAGTCATTGCATGCATGGCGAGCATCACGTCAAGATTTGTGAGAAATGGGACCAGGCTATCTCGCGATTGACCTCGGATTTTGCTTATTCCGTGCGTATAGAGCCGGACGGCAAGATGGTATGCGAATGGGTGACCGAGCCTTATACGCGGATCACTGGCTATGAGGCAAAAGCAGCCGAACGCATCGGTACCTGGCTGGTGCCGGTGCATCCGGATGACCATGCGGTGTTTCGCTTGCGCACCGAAAATCTGCTGGCCGGCCGGCAAGATATCAGCGAGTACCGCATCATTGCCGACAACGGCGCAACACTGTGGCTGCGCGATCATGCGCTGCCGGTTCGCGACAAGTCCGGAGAGCGCGTGGTTCGTATCTACGGCGCGGTACAAGACATTACCCGGCGACGTAAGGCGGAAGAAGACTTGCGCTTGATGCGGCGCGCGCTCGATTCCAGCAACAACGGCATCATCATTACCGGGCTGGCCGAAACGGACTATCCGATCATCTATGCCAATCCAGCCTTTAGCCGGATTACCGGATATTCCGCAGAGGAATTGCTGGGCCGCAATCCGCGTTTTCTGCATGGTGAAGACCGCGACCAGCCGGAACTGGGCGAGCTGCGTGCGGCGTTGCGGGAGGGCCGGGAGGGCCACTCGGTGCTGCGAAATTATCGCAAGGATGGCACCCTGTTCTGGAACGAGGTCTACATCGCGCCGGTAACTGCGGAGGATGGCCGTGCCACGCATTACGTCGGCGTGCAGAACGACGTTACCCAGCGCGCCCTGATGGAGGCGCAGCTGTTGAAAAGCGAAACGCAGATACGTTCCATTCTTGAAAATGTCCTCGATGGCATCATCACGATCGACGAGTGGGGTGTTGTCGAAAGTTTCAACCCGGCTGCCGAGAAAATCTTCGGCTATACCGCCACGGAAGTTATCGGCCGCAATGTCAGCATGCTGATGCCAGAACCCGATCGCAGTCTCCACGATGGTTACCTGGTCAACTACCAGCGTACTGGCGAACGCAGGATTATCGGCGCCGGCCGCGAGGTCACCGGGTTAAAAAAAGATGGCAAGTCATTTCCCATGGAGCTTGGAGTCAGCGAGATAAAGTCAGACCAGCGCCGGCGGATATTCATCGGCGTGGTGCATGACCTGACCGACCGCAAACGGGTAGAAGAAACATTGCGTGAATTGTCCAGTCATCTTCAGTCCGCAAGGGAGGGAGAGCGTACCAGGATCGCGCGCGAAATCCACGATGAACTCGGCAGCTTTCTGGCGGCACTCAAGATGGACATCAGCTGGCTGGCAAAAAAGCTCCCTGAAAAAGCACTGGCACAACGCGAAAAGATAGGATCAATGAACCGGATGATCGACGAGGCGATTCAGACGGTAAGAAAGATCGCAACCGACCTGCGACCGAGCATCCTGGATAACCTGGGGTTGCTGGCCGCGATGGAATGGCAGGTACAGGAATTTTGCGAGAATACCGGGATCGACTGCAAACTGACCAAGCCGGCGAGCGTGGATATTGACCTGGATAGTGAGCGTGCAACTGCAGTTTTTCGCATTTTGCAGGAGGCTATAACCAACATCACCTTGCATTCCGGAGCAACGCAAGCCCAGGTCGAGGTGCAGGCCGCTGGCGGCGAACTGGTCATGAAGATTACGGACAATGGGAAAGGAGTCGGCCTGCGACAACTGGTCAGCCCCCAGTCGCTGGGTATTCTCGGAATGCATGAGCGTGCGCACTATTTTGGAGGCATGGTGCAAATAGCCAGCCAGCCCGGCACGGGCACGACGATCATCATGCGCATGCCATTGAATCCTGCAAAAACCGGGGAGGGGACATGATCAGAATCCTGATCGCCGACGATCATGCCATTGTCCGGGCCGGCTTGAAGCAAATTCTCGCCGAAGTGCCCGACATGGTGGTTGCCGGCGAGGCCGCGACCGGGCAGGAAACCCTGGATCAGATCCGCATGGGAGGATGGGATGTGCTGCTACTCGATATTTCCATGCCAAGCAGCAACGGGCTGGAAGTCCTCAAACGAGTCAAGCAGGCAAATTCCGGCCTGCCGACCCTGATACTCAGCATGTACCCGGAAGATCAGTACGCTGTGAGGATGCTGCGAGCCGGCGCGGGGGGGTATCTGACCAAGGAGAGCGCGTCCGACCAGCTCGTGGCGGCGATACGCAAGGTCGCGCAGGGCGGCAAATACATTAGTCCTACATTAGCCGAGAAACTCGCCACGGAGCTGGATGAGAGCCGTGAAAAACCCCGCCACGCGGCGCTCTCCGATCGCGAGTTCCAGATATTCCGAGCCATTGCCATGGGCATGGCTAACTCGGAGATTGCCGTCGAGTTGTCGCTCAGCGTCAAGACCGTCAGCACCTACCGGGCTCGCGTGATGGAGAAAATGGGCATGACAAAAAATGCCGAAATCATTCATTACGCAATCAAAAATCAGCTTCTGGATTAAACCCGGATGGCTCGTCGAGGCGCGAGCGCTGGCCGCAAGATGGCCACCAGTACTCGCGCAGGCTCGAAGAGCCGTCTAATGGATTATCCGGGTTAAAAAACCACTTTCTATTTGTAGGTTAAATACCTACATGCCTGTTCGCGTATCTCGTACAAAACTCATCGCATGTGGCTGATACTCGGTCATCAAGGGCTTATGCATAATAGCTGGGCTTTATCCTGATTGCCTTTAATGATGCTGTTTTCGAATAAGCCGAGGTTTGTCTGACCCATGGATATGTCTGTTACCCTCGCGCCAGAATGCTTACAGACCTTGCTGGCAATCCATGATGCCTTGATGACGTCGAACACCGATGAAGACAAGGTGTTGAACGAGGCTTGCGAAGTGTTGCTATCGTATCGGCCTTACCAAACCGCGTGGATTGCCCTGGTGGGGCCGGATGCGACGCTGACGGTCAGGGCCGCATCCGGGAAAGTTGAGCCGGGAATGCACGGCGCTGCATTGAATCGGCCGGAAAGCGGCGATGGCGACCCGATTGCAACATGCATCGGCACTGTTTTGCCAACCTGGCTGGAGAACGGCTTCTCTGCCGCTGCACAGGCACCTCTCAAGGGACTGTCCCCCGAAGTTCTGGCATTGCCTACCGTTTTGCAACCATTGGTGACTAAAGGTCGTTGCAGCGGAGTTCTGTGCGTAACGGCCGATCCGGCGAAGGGATTTGGCCCTGACGATCATCTGCTGCTGCAAGTAGTGGCGCAACATATCGGTTTTGCGCTGGGCATGTTGCAAGTGTTGATTGCCAATGAGGCTGCAAACAAGGAGTTGAAGCTTGCTGCGGCGGTTTTCGACAATTCGCTGGAGGCCATTCTCATCACCGATGTGAATGGCACCATCCTGGCGGCCAATCCTGCCGTGGTACAGACAACGGGTTATGAACTGGGGGAACTGATCGGGTGCAATCCGCGCATACTCAATTCAGGTAGGCACGATCGCGATTTCTACGATGCGATGTGGGGGGCTGTCAGACACCAGGGACAGTGGAAGGGCGAGATCTGGAACAGGCGAAAGAACGGTGAGATATATCCGGAGTGGCTCAGTATTTCCACCATTCGCGACAAGAGCGGCCAGGTGCAGAACTATATCGGCATGTTCGTCGACTTGTCCCGGCAGAAGGAAACCGAGCGCCGTCTGGATTATCTGGCCCATCACGATGGGCTGACCGGGTTACCCAATCGCGAACTGTTCAAGGATCGCTTGCTGGTTGCGATCGCCCAGGCAAAACGCAAGCACCAGTCGCTGGCGGTGTTGTTCCTGGATATCGATCATTTCAAGTATATCAACGATACCTTTGGTCATGCCGAAGGTGACAGCTTGCTAAAGCTGGTTGCCAGAAGGTTGGCGGTTTGCTTGCGTGAGGAAGACACCTTGTCGCGCATGGGCGGTGACGAGTTCACCGTTTTGCTGCAAAACGTTGACGAAGCGGATGCAAGAAGGGTGGCCGAGAAGATTGTCAATGCCATGAGCCCCCTTTTTATCGTAAACGAACACCAGCTTTATATCACCGTCAGCATCGGCATCAGCATTTACCCGGAAGACGGCGACGAGCCGACGCTGCTAATGAAAAACTCCGATATGGCGATGTATCGTGCCAAGGAGATGGGGCGTAACAATTTGCAACGCTTCCGTTCCAACATGGATGATTACTCCATCCGGCGGATAGAAATGGAGCAGCACCTGCGCCGCGCATTGGAACAAGGGGAATTCAAGGTTTTTTATCAACCCCAGATCGATGTCGCCAGCGGGCGATGGGTTGGCACGGAAGCTTTGCTGCGGTGGCAATGTCCGGATATCGGGCTGGTGTCGCCAGGAGAGTTTATCCCCCTGGCAGAGGAGACCGGCCTGATCGTGCCCATCGGCGAGTGGGTCTTGCGTGCCGCATGCACGCAATGCAAAGCCTGGCACCAGGCGGGTATGACCGGGCGGGTCGTGGCGGTCAATATATCAGCTTGCCAGTTCCGGCAGGCTGATTTCAGCGATGTCGTTGCAAGGGTGCTGCGCGACACCGGCCTCGATCCGGCTTGCCTTGAACTGGAGTTGACCGAAAGCATTACCATGCGGGGCGCCGAAGAAACGATCACGATGCTGCATTACCTTAAGAAGATGGGAGTGCAGATATCGATTGACGATTTCGGCACCGGTTATTCCTCTCTCAGCTATCTGAAACGTTTCCCGATCGACAAGCTGAAAATCGACCAGTCCTTTGTTGCTGGCATCGCCGAAGATCCGAACGATGCGGCAATCATTATTGCCATTATTGCCATGGCTCACAGCCTGGGCCTCAGGGTCGTTGCGGAAGGCGTGGAAACCGGGGAGCAGCTCGATTTCCTGAGGATGCACGCATGCAACGAAGTGCAGGGGTATTTATTCGGCCGCCCCATGCCGGCCGAAGAATTGGCCGGAAACCAGATGTTCACATAGGACTCCAGGTATGCGGATGCCCCGGATAGAGGAAGCGCCCAGACTGCAGTTCTACACGCTCACCGAGCAGCTCGGCGAGAGCCTGCAGGCGCTGGTTTACAAGGGCCATCACAAGCATGTTCCCGGGCAGCCGCTGGTGCTCAAGCTGCTCAGGCTCCTTTCCAGCCGGGAAGAGCAGTCGCGCCATCTGCGGCAAAAAATCGAGCGGCTGAAGGTATTACACGATCCGCGCGCATCCACCCCACTGCTACTGGAATCGGACGGCGAGACGCTGTTCATCGTGCAGTTGTGGTTTGCCGGACAGCCGCTGGATGCATGGGCCGAATCGCAGGGAAAGCCGGTGCTGACGGATTTTTTTACGATTGCCTGCACGCTGGCCGACACCTTGCAGGCGGTGCACGATGCCGGCATCACCCACGGCGGGGTCAAGCCGCACAACATCCTGGTGCAGCCCGGCACGCTCACCGTGCGCCTTACCGATTTCATCACCCCGCTGGACATCCGCGATGTCAGCCATTTCATTTACGATCCCGGGTTCATGCGTGGCACACTGGCCTATACCTCTCCGGAACAGACCGGGCGCATCAACTATCGTGTGGATTTTTCCACCGACCTGTATTCGCTGGGCATTGTCTTTTACGAACTGCTTACCGGCAGGCTGCCGTTCTTTTCCACCGACCCGCTGGAGCTGATCCACTCCCACCTCGCCGAAGAAGCGCCCAGGGCGCACGAGATCAATCCGGAAATTCCGCGCGCACTGGGGGAGATCGTCGCCAAGCTCATGCTCAAGCAACCGGAGAAGCGCTACCAGAGCGCCGCCGGACTATTGGCCGACCTGCTGCGCTGCCGCGACGAATATGCCGCAAGCGGCGCCATCGCCGACTTTCCCGCCGGCTTGCACGACCGCAGCCGGCGCGTGATTTTTATTTCCAGAATGGTCGGACGCCAGGCCGACAGCGAACTGATCCGGTGCCAATACGACGAGGTGGTGGCCGGCAATTTCCGCTCCGTGTTCATCTCCGGGCTGTCCGGGATCGGCAAGACGCGGCTGATCCAGGAACTGCAGAAGCCGCTGGTGCGGCACCGGGGTTATTTCACCTCCGGCAAGTTCGACCAGTACCAGAAGAACATCCCTTACAGCTCGCTGATCCAGGCGCTGCGCAGCCTGGTGCGGATTTTCCTCACCGAGAGCGACGCGCAGGTCAGGCAATGGGAGGCCAGGATACTCGATGCGGTGGCAGGCAACGGCCGCGTGATTATCGACGTAGTGCCGGAACTGGAATACATCATCGGGCCGCAGCCGGAGGTGGTGCATCTGCCGCCGGTGGAAGCGCGCAACCGCTTTAATAATCTATTTGGGCGCTTTCTCGCCTGCCTCGCCAGCGAGGAAAATCCGCTGGTGCTGTTCATCGACGACCTGCAATGGTGCGATCTCGCCACCTTCGACTTCCTGCAGAACCTGTTCGTCAACCATGTCGAGCACCCTTATCTGCTGCTGATCGGCGCCTACCGGCACAACGAGGTGGACGCCGCGCATCCGCTCACCAAACTGATCCGCAACGTCCGCGAAAACGAAGGCCCGATACGGGAAATCCGGCTGGAGCCGCTCAACGAGCAGGACTGCCACGAGATGGTGGCCTATATCCTGGATTCGCCGCTGGAGGACACCGCCAGCCTGGCGGAATTCATCGCCCACCTGACCGAGGGCAATCCCCTGTTCGTCAGCGAAAGCCTGGCCTGGCTCTACAACGAGGACTTGCTGTACACCGACGAGCGGCATCAATGGCGCTGGGACATGAACCGGATCCGCGACACGCGGATGCCGACCACCGTGGTCGAACTGTTCAGCTCCAAGGTGCGCAAACTGCCCGCCGACACCCTGTACATCCTCGATCATTGCGCCTGCATGGGCAACCGCTTCACGGCGAAAGAGCTGACGCTGGCGCTGGAAATCGATCTCGTCACCCTGTTCGAGCGGCTGAAGCCGGTGTTGAGCCTCGGCCTGCTGCTGGAAAACAAATCCGACCTGCAATTCGTGCACGACCGGGTGCAGGAGGCCGTGTTGCGCCAGGTGGCGGAACAGGCGCGCCCAGCCATCCACTGGCGGATAGGCAACAAGTTGTTGGGCGCGGTACCGGCAGGCACCGATCCGGAATCGCTGGACAACCTCTACACCATCGTCGCGCACCTGAACAAAGGGCGGCCGGCCGCGCTGGACGAGGCGACCACCTATCGCCTGGTGGACATCAATTTTCATGCGGGCAACAAGGCGCTGGCCGCGCTGGCTGGCGATGCCGCCAACGATTTCTTCCTGACGGCGCACGGCTACCTGCCGGCGGACTGCTGGGAGGACGCCTACGAGAGGACTTTCCGCATCTACCAGCGGCTGGCCAAGACCGATCTGATGTGCGGCCGCCACGAAGCCTCCGGATCCCTGCTCGACCAGCTCATCGAGCATGCCGTCAGCGATCTTGACAAGGCCGAGGCGCTGGCGGAACAGACCACTTCGCTGTCCTCCTTCGGCAATTTCATCCAGGCCATCGCGACCGCCAACCGCGGCCTGGCCTATTTCGGCAAGGCCATCCCCGAAGATCCCGCGCTTGCCCGGCAACGCATGCAGGTGCTGATGACGCAAATCGGGGAGCAAGGCAACGTGTGGGACAAAATTCTGCACATGCCCTTCACCTCGGAGCGCAAGAGCAAGATCGAACTCGCCTTCTACAGCGAACTGATCCCCGACCTCTACATGTCGGGGCTGGTGCCGCAGCTCTACCTTTCCGCCGCGCAGTCCACCCTGCATTGCCTGGAGGGCGGCATGGACGAGTCGGTGATCTACTCCTTTTCCATCATGGGGCTGAACCTGGGCGAACAGGAGCAGTTCGAGCAGGCATTCCGCTACGAGGACCTGGCCCACGACCTGTGCGCCAAATACCCCAACACCTTCGGCACCACGCGCGGCATGAACGGCATCGTCTGGTGCAACATGCACTCGCGCAGCCATCCGGCGGCCATCGTCGAATACAGCCTGAAAGGCATCCAGTGCGGCAAGAACTGCGGCGACCTGTACAACGCCGGGCTGTCCTACGGCCCGCTGATGTGGAACCTGGTAATCCAGGGCAGAAACCTGCGCCGAGTCGAGGAATACGCCGAGGAGTGCCTGCATTTCTCGCGCAAGAACCAGCTTGCATTCTCGGTTGGTTTGGCCGAGGCAGTACTGGCCGGCTGGGTGGCGCCGATGAAACCGGACTATCAGCCGGTTGCCATGGAAGAAACGCTGGCGCGCTGGGCCGGGGATAATTACGTGGCCGCCTCCGGCAGCTATTTCGCCCTGCTCGGCTTTGCCCAACACCTGCTGGGCGACTACGCGGCGGCGGCGGAGTCGCTGGAAGCGGTCAACCGCTATTTGCACGGGCTGACCGACAACGTGCTGAAGCGGCTGTGGTACGTGTTCCGCATCCTCAACCGGCTGCATTTGCGCGGCGATGCCTGCTGGCGGGACATCGAAGCGGAGATCGCCCCGCTGTTGCGGAAGGTTGAAACCTGGGCGCGTTTCGGCCCGCTGCTGCGGCCCTATCTGGCCCTCGCCCATGCCGAGATCGCCCGCGCCAGGGGTGAGCTGCGCGAGGCGCGCAACCTGTATCTGGACGCCATCGCCGAAGCGCAGGCGCAAGACTGCGAATTGCTCGCCGGACACCTGCACGAACGCCTGGGCGACCTACTGACCGAAGCCGGACTGGGCAATGCCGCAATCTGGTATGCCGAGGCGAGGCGCCTCTATCGCGTCTGCCGCGCGGACGGCAAGAACGCCAGGCTGGAAGCGCGCCGCCGCTATGTTCCCGTGGATCGCGCATTGCGCGACGAGGAGACGGTCGACAAATCGGCCGACACTCATCCCGACGATCTCGCCACCCTGCCCAATCTTGACATCAATTACCTGATGAAATCCGCGCTGGCGCTATCAGCGGAAATCGACCTGGCGCAACTGCTGCAAAAGATCATGAACGTAGTACTGGAAAGTTCCGGCGCGCAGCACGGCTACCTGCTGATCCGGGAGCAGGACGAACCGGTGGTGGTCGCGGAAAACCATGTCGGCCAGAAGCAAGCCGCCACGGCCTGCCACTATCCCCTGGCCAGCGCGAGCGGCATTTGCCAGGCCATCGTCAATTATGTGTTCCGCACGCGCGAAAAAGTGGTGCTGCATGATGCGGGCACGGCAGGCGATTTCCAGAACGCGCCCGAAGTCCAGGCGCTGGACCTGCGCTCGGTGCTGTGCCTGCCGGTCATCAAGCACGCTGAGCTGATTGGCGTGCTGTACCTGGAGAACCGCCTGTCGGAAGGCATTTTTACCCCGGGAAAGATCAGCATGACCGAACTGCTGACTTCGCACGCCGCCATTTCTCTGGAAAACGCCAGCCTGTTGGATGAAACGCGCATTGCCGCCAAGGCCTTCGAATCGCAAGAAGGCATGATGGTTACCGATGAGAATACGGCGATTATTCGGATCAACCACGCTTTCACGAAACTGACTGGTTATAGCGCCGAGGAAGCGATCGGCAAAACCCCGGCAATACTCAAGAGCGGGCGGCAGGATGGCGAGTTTTACCGCAGGATGTGGGAGACCTTGTCGCAGCAACAATTTTGGCAAGGTGAAATCTGGAACCGGCGTAAAAACGGCGAAGAGTATCTGGGATGGGTCACCATTACCGGTGTAGCCAACAAAGTCGGCAGGGTCACCAATTATATCGGCACGTTTATCGACATCACGCGCCACAAGGAAGCAGAACAGGCAATTCATAGTCTCGCCTTCTACGATCCGCTCACTCACTTGCCCAACCGGCGTCTATTGTACGACCGGCTGCAACTGGCCCTTGTCGCATCCATACGGCGCAATTGTCACGGTGCAATCCTGTTCATGGATATGGATAACTTCAAGGCGCTGAATGACACGAAAGGGCATGCCGTAGGCGACTCGCTGTTGATTGAAGTAACGCAACGCCTGGTTGAATGCATACGGGCCGACGACACCGTGGCGCGGCTTGGCGGTGATGAGTTTGTCGTCATGCTGGAAGATATCGGTGAAGAATCGGAGCAAGCCGCCTCTCACGCCAAAGCGGTAGGCGAAAAGATACTCGAAGCCCTGAGCCTGCCTTATCTGCTGGATGACCACGAATACTTCGGTACCTGCAGTATCGGCGTCTGTCTGTTCCGGGGGGATGCGTTGCCGGCCGATGAATTGCTCAAGCGTGCCGATACCGCCATGTATCAGGCCAAACAGCACGGACGCAACGCCCTCCGCTTCTTCGACCCCGCCATGCAGGCGGCGCTGGAATCCCGCATACAGCTCGAATCCAGTCTGCGCCACGCCTTGCCGCGGCAGCAGTTCAGGTTGTACTACCAGGCGCAGGTGAATGAGGAGCGTCAGATCATCGGCGCCGAGGTGCTGCTACGCTGGCAGCATCCGGAGAGCGGGATGATTTCCCCGGCAACGTTTATTCCGGTGGCCGAGGAATCCGGCCTTATCGTGCCGATCGGCCTCTGGGTGCTGCAAACTGCCTGCTCACAACTCAAGTCATGGGAACAAGACCCGTGCACCCGTGATTTGCAGCTTGCCGTCAACGTTAGCGCATGCCAGTTTCACCAAGGCGATTTTGTTGAACGAGTGTGCCAGATTCTCCTTGCGAGCGGCGCCAATCCCGCCCTGCTCAAACTTGAGCTCACCGAGAGCGTGGTGGTCGATAACGTCACAGACATGATAGACAAGATGCGGATGCTCAAGGAAATCGGCATCAGCTTCTCCATGGACGATTTCGGCACTGGCCATTCCTCGCTGGCCTATCTGAAACGCTTGCCGCTTTGTCAACTGAAGATCGACCAGTCCTTCGTGCGCGACATCACCACCGACCCCAATGATGCGGCAATCGTGCAGACCATTATTGCCATAACCCGCACCCTCGGTCTGAACGTCATTGCAGAAGGTGTGGAAACCGAAGCGCAACTGGAATTTCTCAAACGGCACGGCTGCCTGTCGTATCAAGGCTACTTGTTCGGCAAACCAGTCACCGTGGAAGAGTTCGAAAGGCTGGTATCCGCCATGCTCCTTGATCCGCCGCCCCACAAGATCCCCAACCCGCATGAGTGAGCTTTCCCATGAAAAACAACCAGCCTGTCACCAACCGTGAATATGTACTGCGCGATGGCGCGGCCATTATTTCCCGTACCGATGCCAAAGGCATCATTACCGATTGCAACGATGAGTTTGTGGAGGCTTCGGGTTACACCCGCGAGGAATTGATCGGTCGACCGCATAATATTGTGCGTCACCCGGATTTGCCGCCGGAAGCCTTCCGGGACTTATGGGATACCCTGAAACGCGGCCGGCCCTGGGCCGGATTGGTCAAGAACCGGCGCAAAAACGGCGATTACTACTGGGTGCGCGCCTCCGCAACGCCATTGGCGGATGGGAGCGGCTATACCTCGGTGCGCACCAAGCCGGCGCGTGCCGAGGTCGAGGCAGCGGAAGCGCTCTACCGGCGCATGCGGAGCGGAGAAAAGATTCGCCTGCATGAAGGTCAGGTCATCCTGCCCGGTTTTTTCTCCGGCTTGAGCGCTTTTCTGGGCAAGCTGACAATTTCAGGCCAGCTCTGGCTGATGGCATGCTTTGTATCCCTGTTGCTGCTTGCATTTGCCGGGTTAGGCGGCTACGCGATGCGCTCGGTCGGCAACGCCGCCGCCCGCATGGGGCAGGGCAAGGACCTGGTGGCCGACATCCTGCCGCCGCCGCTGTACATTATCGAGGCCAACCTGGTCAGCAAAAGTCTGCTTGATGCGGAAGGCGCCGAGAGGCAGCGACTGCTCGACAAATTGGGTGCGCTGAAGGACGATTACGACACGCGCAACCGTTATTGGGAAGCGAGCGATGTCGCACCCGAGGTCAAAGCCAGCTTGCTGGGGGAACAGCGCAAGCAGGCCGATCTGTGGTGGCGCGAGGCGACGGAACGCTTCATCCCTGCCATCCGGCGCGGCGACAGGGAGGCTGCGCACGCCATTTTGAAAACCATGGACGTTTATTACGGGGCGCACCGCAAGGGTGTGGACGCCACGGTTAAAATTGGCTCGCAGTACAGCGACGATACCTTGGTTTCCTTGTCCGGAGTAGGGAACAGGCCCGTATGGGCGATGATCGTGCTTGCCGGCATGGGGTGCGTGATCTCGCTGATCATGGCTTTTCTGGTCATTCGCCATATCCGGCACCGCCTGGGCGTGGCCGGCGAAGCGGCCAAAGCCGTTGCCGACGGCGATCTCACCCGCCCCATCCCGGCGGTGGGCAATGACGAAGTCGGCGATCTCGTGTCCATGATTGCCATCATGCGCAACAGCCTGCATGAGCTGATTGCCGCCGTGCACCAAAACGTGGAAGCGCTGCACCGTTCGGCCGTCGAATTATCCCAGTCTGCCGCAGGCAGCGCACAGGCTTCCGAAACCCAGTCGGAAGCAGCTTCCGGCATGGCTGCGGCGGTCGAGGAATTGTCGGTCTCCGTCGACATGGTGGAAACGAATGCGGGCGAAGCCCATGCCGTCACGCAAACCTCGGCCACCCGCTCGACCGAGGGCGGACGCATCATCCACGAAGCCGCAAGCGAAATGGAACGCATCGCCTCGGCAGTCAATTCGACCGCCGGCACTATCCGGGAACTGGAGGGGTTGTCGACGCAGATTTCCAGTATCGTCGGCGTCATCAAGGAGATTGCCGACCAGACCAACCTGCTGGCTCTCAACGCCGCCATCGAGGCAGCCCGCGCCGGGGAACAAGGCCGCGGCTTTGCCGTGGTAGCGGACGAGGTGCGCAAGCTCGCCGAGCGCACCGGCAATTCCACCCAGGAAATTACCGATATGATTGCCAAGATTCAGCACGGAACGCAGCGCGCCGCCCAGGAGATGGACGCCGGGGTCAGCCGCGTCAACGACGGTGTCCGGCTCGCACGCCAGGCAGGCGACTCCATGTCCGGCATACGCGAAGGGACGGAGCAGGTTACCCGCGCCGTGGACGAAATATCCTTCGCGCTCAAGGAACAGGGGGCGGCCGCCCGGGAAATCGCGCAAAAAGTCGAGCAGATCGCGCAAGGGGCGGAGGCCAACAGCTCATCCGCAGCGCAGACTGCAGCTTCAGCCCGGCAGTTGGAAAATCTTTCGCAACGATTGCATGTATTGGCCACTCGTTTCAGGATCGCCTGAGCGCCTTGCGCAACATGGGCACGCCACGCTTGCCTTGGCGTCAGGGCTGCAAGCCGGCTTCTCTGGCAGGTACATGAATGAGCGGCGACGGGCGGCTGATATGGTAGCCCTGGGCATAATCGATGCCCAAGCCGCTGACTGCCTCCAGGATTTCGCCGTCCTCGACATATTCGGCAATAGTCTTTATTTTCAGTTCCTTGGCCAGCGTCACGATGCTCTTGATGAAAGCCAGGTAGACCTCGTCCTGCAGCATGTTCCTGATGAATTCGCCTTCGATCTTGATGTAGTCGACGGGAAAACGCTTGATGTACTGGAACGACGAGTAGCCCGAGCCGAAATCATCGATGGCGAAGCTGAATCCCTGTAGTTTGATGTCGAGCACGAATTTTTCCAGCAGGCTCAAGTTGCTGACGGTTTCCCGTTCGGTAATCTCGAATACGATACGGCTCGGCTCGACGCCGAATTCCGTCGCCAGGCGATGCACCCGCCCGACAAACTCCCCGACAATCAGCGCCTTGGGCGAAAGGTTGATGAACAGCATGCCCTGATAGCCCTGTTCCTTGAGCTGGATGAAGGCTTTTTCGATCAGCTGGTAGTCCATCTTGTGGACGATGCCCATGCTTTCGGCTTCTTCGATGAACTCGTTGGCTGTCACCAGCAGGTCGCCCAACTGGATGCGCATGAGCAGTTCGTGGATGGCGATCTCGCCGGTGACGGCATCGCAGATGGGCTGGAAGAACGGTACGATTTTCCCCTCGTCCAGCGCGTTCTGGACCATGATGCTTTTCTCGCCGGCCTTCCTGAACACTTCCGCCATTTCGTCTTCACTGGGGATGGCGATGGCGTTTTTCCCGGATTTCTTTGCTTTGTACATCATGTTGTCGGCAACCAGGAGAATATCCTTGGGATCGTCACCATGGTGCGGGCAGATGGCGATACCTATCGATGTGGTGGCCCTGACCTTAACCCCATCGGGAGACAGCATGGAAAACTCCTCAAGATTTTCCGCGATGCGCTGCGCTACCATGTGCGCCTGGGTGTCGTTGGTGTCGGGCAGAATGATGCAGAACTCGTCCCCGCCGTAACGGGCCAGCAAATCGCCGTCCCTTACCGCGCCATGCAGTATCCGGGTGAATGCCTGCAGGAAGGTGTCGCCGAAGTGATGGCCAAAGCGGTCGTTGATGGTCTTGAAGTTGTCCATGTCGAGCATCATCACGGCAAACTGCTGATGATGCCGTTTTGCCCGCCCGACTTCGTATCCCAGCAATTCCCAGAACATGCGCTGGTTGTAAATGTTGGTGAGCGGGTCGCGCGTGGCGTAGTACTCGAGATCCTTGGTGTACTTGTAGATGGCCTTGACCGACCCCACGAGGTTGAGCAGCGTGGTCAGGATGCTGCCGATCACCATGCTTCTTACTTCGTCCAGCGCCAATGTCGATTGCACGCCGATGCCGACGATACCGCCGATTCTGGGGGTTTCCAGCAGCAGGGACTTGGTTTGCAGTTCGATATCATGGATGCTCAGTTCGGGCAGTACGTCATTGTTGTCGGCAATGTTATGGGCGATTTGCAAGAGAGTGGCGCCGCAGAACAGCGGATTGTCATGCAGCTGTTTATGCAGGTATTCCTCGAATAACTGCACGGTTGTATCGGTCGGAGTGTTGTGCCAGAAAACCTCGCATTCGTAGGATTCTTCCTCGATGCGGAAAATCGTGACCAGTGCGTAGGCGTCGATAATCGGGTTGATGTCCAGCAGCAGGGACTTGATGAACTCGCGCCAGTCCTTCACCACGTTCGAGGTGATGATGAATTTTTCCAGCAGCCTGATCTCGAATTCGAGGACATCCTTGTCGACCGCCACGCGCCTGATTCTCTCCACCAGCAGGGCGACATTGTCGAAGGTCTGGTTGAATTCCTCGAAGCCGAAATTGACGCTGCTGAAATCGAAATGGTTGAAATCCTTGACGGTATTGACCGACTCGACCCTGCTGCGGAATAAATCCGCCGAGCGTTTGATATTTCTGGCGGCAAAGGCCGAGATGGCGGCGGCGGTCAGCAACACCAGCAAACCCAATGCCAGGAAGAGCCCGACGTAATAGATGCGCACCCTGGGGGTCACCGTTTCCAGATGATACCGGGAAGCGATGACCCCCAGTACGTCGCCATTCCTGGCGTCGGTGTGGCAGCGCAGACAACCCGGCTGCGCCTTGACCGGGTAAGCGTAACGGATGTAATCGCCGGTTTTGGTCACGACTTCCCTGCCGCTGGTCAGGGCTTGCCGAACATCTTCATCCGCAGGGGGGTGCGGTACTTTTCCAAAAAGCTTTTCGACGTTCTGGCCGCGATACATGTCCAGCGTGTCGAGGGTTGATGAAAAAGCGGATTTGCTGGCGGCGGCGGTCTCCAGGATTTGCTTGTGCGATGCGCCGTTGCTTAAGGCCTGGGAGAGCACATTGAAATTCTGCCGGGAAATTTCCCTGGTCGTTTCCAGAGCGCTTTCTGCAAACAGTTTCTCGTAAAGCAGGGAAGAAGCCAGCGTGGCCCCGAGAAAAACCAGTAGTGCCACGCCAACCGTGGCGGCAAATACAAACCCCCTCAGGGTATTGAGCATTTCAATCGCTTTTCGGTATATATCGCGCATTGGCAATGCTCCGGGATGATCGTTACAAATTTTTTCCTGCTCGATGAACGTGCAGATGCTGATGCCGGACCCAAGGGGCGATATCGTTCATCGCCGGCCGGTCGTGAGCCAATGGGCGCAAGGTCAATGCAGGTGTGGTTACAAACGGGCACCTGCGAGATGCATCCCTGCCTGGGCGAGAGGACAGCGGGCAACGGTTGCCGGCAAGGCGGCGACGCATTGCTTTCTTTATTAGGGCAAGCACATCCGGATTATAGCCGATTCAATATGCGTACTGTCTTGACCCTCATCAAGAAAGCCACAAGATTGCTGGAGGTTATCTATTTACCCACGATGCTGTCGCGCAGGAAGGTTGAATTGCCACGATATTCCCGATGCCGGTTTGGGGTACAAACAAAAAAAGGGACTTCGACAGTCCCCGGCCTGAGCGCGTCGATACTGCGTGCGGACTTATTCGACCTCTTCCTTGACCTTGCGCAGAGTAGATGGGGCGCCGCGTTCGGTCAGGCGGTTTACTTTTGCGGCCATGATGAAGTCGTTCTCATGCAG
>NZ_DASXVH010000028.1:0-58572 GCF_036504375.1 Novimethylophilus sp. | reverse complement strand
CAACAGCATTCTGGTGAATGGTAAGCGTGTCAACATTCCGTCTTATCAGGTTCGTCCTGGTGATGTGGTCGAGGTTGCCGAGAAATCCAAACAGCAGCTGCGGATCAAGGGGGCAATCGAAGCAGCTGAACAACGCGGGTTCCCTGAGTGGTTGGAAGTGGATGTGAAGGCGCTTAAAGGTACTTATAAGGCTCGTCCGCAGCGCGACGAGTTGCCGTCCACCATCAACGAGTCTCTCGTGGTGGAACTGTACTCCAAGTAATCTGCACAATTTACTGAAGGAACAGCGATGCAAAGCAGTCCAAATGAATATCTGAAGCCGCGTGTAGTGGAGGTGGAAGCGATTTCGCCGAGCCGCGCACGTGTGACGCTCGAGCCGATGGAGCGTGGGTTCGGCTATACGCTGGGCAATGCCCTGCGCCGTGTTCTGCTGTCCTCCATCGCGGGCTTCGCCATTACCGAAGTTAAAATCGATGGCGTAGTGCATGAGTATTCCACGCTTGAAGGCGTGCAGGAAGATGTCGTCGATATCCTGCTGAACCTCAAAGGGGTTGCCCTCAAGCTGCACAACCATACCGAAGCTGTGCTGACACTCAACAAGTCGGCCGAAGGCGTGGTGACGGCTGGCGATTTCGATGCCGGTCATGACGTGGAGATCGTAAACCCCGCTCATGTCATTGCGCACCTGACCAAGGGCGGCAAGCTCTCTATCGAAGTCAAGGTTGAGATGGGGCGCGGCTATCAGCCGGTACCTTCGCGCCAAAAAAGCGCTGATGAAGATCGCGCCATGGGTTTCATCCTGGTGGATGCATCGTTCAGCCCGATTCGCAAGGTGAGTTATCACGTCGATAGCGCACGGGTCGAGCAGCGCACTGACCTGGATAAGCTGGTGATGGACGTCGAAACCAACGGCGCCATTGAGCCGGAGCAGGCGATTCGCGATGCCGCTCGCATTTTGATCGGACAGCTGTCGGTGTTTGCCGACCTCGAAGGTGCGCCTGCAGAGGCTGTATCCAATGGGCGCGCTACGCCGCAGATCGATCCGATTCTGCTGCGCCCGGTTGATGATCTGGAGTTGACCGTGCGTTCCGCCAACTGCCTCAAGGCAGAAAACATTTATTACATCGGCGATCTTATCCAGCGCCATGAGTCCGAGTTGTTGAAGGCCCCGAATCTTGGCCGCAAATCCTTGAATGAAATCAAGGATGTGCTGGCCTCACGTGGCTTGACGCTCGGTATGAAGCTGGAAAATTGGCCGCCTGCCAATCTGGAAAGGGTTTGAGGATAAAATCATGCGTCATCGTGTCAGCAACCGCAAACTGAACCGTACCAGCAGTCATCGCCTGGCGATGCTGCGCAATATGGCCAACTCCTTGTTGCGCCATGAAGTTATCAAAACCACCTTGCCCAAGGCAAAGGAACTGCGCAAAGTGGCCGAGCCGCTAATCACGCTTGGCAAGAATGCAAGCTTGGCTAACCGCCGCCTGGCCTTTAACCGTACCCGTGACCGGGATGTGGTCGTCAAGCTGTTTGACGAACTGGGTCCACGCTATGCCGCCCGCAATGGTGGGTATCTGCGTATTCTCAAGTGCGGCTTCCGTCAGGGTGACAACGCGCCGATGGCGCTGGTAGAACTGGTGGATCGCCCGGATACCGAAGCCGAAGCAGTCACTGCGTAATTCGGTTGTAGGTCTACGATATGAAGCCGGGTATGCGTAAGCGTACCCGGCTTTAGTCTTTGTGCGTGTAAAGAAAAGCGGTGACTTGCTCTGCATTGAACGGCCAGCCAAGTTCTGAGCTATTGAACGCAATAACCGGAATGCGCAGCCCATAGGTTTCTTCAAGCGCTACATCGTTGGCAATATCGATTTCTCGCACCTTCAGGTCCAGCGCCTGGCCGATAGGAAGTATGCAAGTCAACGCTTGCTCGCAAAGATGACAAGAAGACGTGCCGTAGAGTATGAGTTCGGAAGGCAAAATATTTATTCCAGAAGTAAGCAGAAAATTGTAACTTGAATGGACTTGCGTCACATGATTTTCTTACAATGTGGCTATACACTCTAATCACCAGCGTCAATTGCATCCATGGCTGAAGCGGAACAATACAAAGAAAGCCTGCAAGAAAGCCTGCAACAGGTCATCCACCTGCTGAACAAGCATAAGCTGGTCGAGGATCTTGTGCATAAGCAAGACATGCCGCGCCATGCCTTGGTGGAATCGCTGGTGCATAAACAGAATCTTGCCGAGTTGCAAAAGAAGCTGGAATCGCTGCATCCGGCTGACGTTGCCTATATTCTTGAGTCTCTTCCGCTGGGTCAACGTTTGATCGTATGGGATCTGGTCAAGGCGGAGCGCGACGGCGAGATCCTGCTGGAAGTGTCCGATGCCGTCCGGCAGACGCTGATCGCGGAGATGGACAGCGAAGAACTGTTGGCGGCAGCCGAGCAGCTCGATACCGACGAGATTGCCGATCTCGCCCCGGACCTGCCCAAGGATGTATTCCAGGAGTTGCTGGAAAGTCTGGATAGCCAGAACCGCGAGCGCTTGCAATCGGCGCTATCTTATCCGGAGGATGCCGTGGGGGCATTGATGGATTTCGACATCGTCACTATTCGTGAAGATATCAGCCTCGATGTTGTACTGCGGTATCTGCGCCGTCTCGGCAAGCTTCCCAATCATACCGACAAATTGTTTGTGGTTGACCGTGACGACGCCTTGCGCGGCGTGCTGCCACTCAAACGATTGTTGGTGCAAGACCCCGAGAGCACCGTAGCCTCGGTGATGTCGGATGACGCCGTTATTTTCCATTGCGAAGATAAGGCTAGCGAAGCATCGTCCGCATTCGAGCGCTACGATTTGGTGACGGCGCCGGTCGTGGATGCCAATAATAAATTGGTAGGTCGTCTGACCGTCGATGCGGTAATGGATTTCATCCGCGAGGAATCAGAGAGCGAAATGCTTTCGATGGCCGGCTTGAAGGAAGAGGAGGATTTATTCGCCTCGGTATGGAAGTCGGTCCAGAACCGTTGGACCTGGCTATCTATCAATCTGGTGACTGCATTTGTGGCCTCGCGGGTAATCGGTCTGTTTGAAGGATCGATTGAAAAGGTTGTGGCGCTGGCAGCCCTGATGCCGATTGTCGCTGGTATCGGCGGCAATTCCGGCAATCAGACGACGACGATGATAGTACGCGGGTTGGCGCTTGGGCAGATCAGCGCGCACAACATGAAGAACCTGTTCTATAAAGAGCTGGGCGTCAGTTTGTTGAATGGCTTGGTGTGGGGCGGAGTATTGGGCTTGGTCGCATACCTGCTATACCACAACGTCATGCTGGGCCTGGTGATGATGGCTGCGATGACCCTCAATCTGCTGCTTGCCGCAGTTATGGGGGTGGCGATTCCGCTGGTGATGACAAGGGCAGGGCGCGACCCTGCCGTGGGGTCCAGCGTTATGATTACCGCGGTTACGGATAGCGGCGGCTTTTTCATCTTTCTTGGCCTTGCGACGATTTTCCTTATATAAAAACAAACATGCGCGAATTCTGGCTTGAAATATGGGCTGACTTACATACCGAGACCGTCTTGTGGCAACTGGCAATTCTTGGCAGCAGCCTGCTGTGCGCCTGGGTAATCAATCGGCTGTTGATCCGCCAAATCATGAGAGATGCGCCGGCTACATGGAAGCTCGGCATCGGCGGCATCAAGCATGTAATGTTTCCCTTGACGGCTCTGGCGCTGACTGCCGCCGGACGCCTCGTCTTGAACCATTGGCAACATACCGGAATACTCAAGCTGGCCTCGACATTGCTGGCGGCGATGGCGGCGATTCGGCTCGCAGCCTATATCCTGCGCTATATTTTTGCACCCAGCGGCTGGGTGCGCGCCACGGAAAACCTGATTGTCTCGGCGGTATGGAGCATGGTTGCATTGCACCTTACCGGCTTGCTCCCGGAACTGGTCGATTTTCTGGATGGAGCTGGTTTCAGTATCGGCCATCGGCAAGTATCCGTCTTGCTCATCCTGCAGGCTCTTGTGACGGCAGCTGCTACCCTGGTGGCGGCTTTATGGATAGGACGATTGCTCGAAAACAAGGTGATGAGCGCCGAGCGCATCGACCTGAACCTGCGCGTCGTGCTTACCAAGCTGTTGCGCATACTGTTGATCATGGTGGGTGTCCTGGCGGCCCTTTCCGCGGTAGGCTTCGACATCACGTTGCTATCGGTTTTCGGCGGAGCGCTTGGCGTCGGGCTGGGTTTTGGGCTGCAGAAAATCGCCAGCAACTATCTCAGCGGATTCATCATCCTTTTGGATCACTCGCTGCATATGGGAGATATGCTGACCGTAGACGGGCATTATGGCGTAGTTCATCAGTTACATGGGCGTTACCTGGTCCTGCGTAAATTGGATGGTACCGAAGTCGTGATCCCGAACGACACGCTTATTACCTCCACAGTCATTAACCATTCATTTTCCGATCGCAATGCGCGCGTATTGATGCCTTTGCAAGTCAGCTACGACAGCCCGCTGGAAAAGGCGATGCAGATCGTTCGTGAGGCTGCGATTTGCCATCCGCGGGTGTTGCGAACTCCGGAGCCGAATGTCGTAGTGCAGGGCTTGGGAGAAAATGGAATTGATTTGCAGCTATCGCTATGGGTGGATGATCCGGAAGAAGGCTTCTCCAGCCTGAAATCCGCGTTATATCTGAAAATATTGGAAGAGTTTCGCGTCAATGGCATCGCTATTCCTTACCCCCAGCGGGAAGTTCGCATGCTTGGCTAGCAGATAGGTGGGGTAGAGATAGTGACGCAATAAAAAAGCCCGCAATCTGCGGGCTTTTTTATTGGGGAAATTCAGGCTTATTTCAGCTTGGTTTCCTTGTAAGCGACGTGCTTGCGAACTACCGGATCAAATTTGGAGATCTCCATCTTTTCCGGCATGGTGCGCTTATTCTTGGTGGTGGTGTAAAAATGGCCGGTGCCTGCGGAAGACTCCAGCTTGATCTTTTCACGAATCTTGGTTGCCATGGTTCAATCCCTCAAATCTTGTCGCCGCGGGCGCGCATATCGGCCAGCACCGCATCGATGCCATTCTTGTCAATTGTACGCAGTGCAGCATTGGTGATGCGCATGCTCACCCAGCGGTTTTCGCTTTCGACCCAGAATTTGCGATTCTGCAGATTGGGCAGAAAACGTCGTTTGGTCTTGTTGTTGGCGTGGGAAACATTATTCCCGCTCATCGGCTTTTTGCCGGTCACCTGACATACGCGTGCCATGGTTGTCTCCGAATTTGGAAAAACCGCTTTTATACCATAAAAGCGTGCTTCGGTTCAAGTCCGATCATCGATTATGCAGGCTTCGCATTCCTAATGCTTGCCGGTGCTGCCGAAGCCTCCGGCGCCGCGCGGGCTTTCCGGGAACTCCTGAACAATATTGAAATCGGCTTGCACTACCGGAACGATCACAAGCTGGGCGATACGCTCCATGGGGTTCAGCATGAAAACCTCGCGGCTCCGATTCCAGCAAGAGACGAACAGCTGGCCTTGATAATCGGAATCGATCAGTCCCACCAGGTTGCCGAGCACGATGCCATGTTTGTGCCCCAAGCCGGATCTGGGCAGAATCAAGGCGGCATAGCCGGGGTCGGCTAAATGAATGGCCATGCCGGTAGGCAACAATTCGGTCTCTCCGGGATGCAGCGTCAATACATGCTCAATGCAGGCGCGCAAATCGAGGCCGGCAGAACCTGCTGTGGCATAAGCGGGAAGATGATTGCGCAGGCGCTGGTCGAGTATTTTGACATCAATATGCATGGCATTAATCCTTCGGTTTTTTTGGCAGCATTCTTGCCAGATGGCGCAACAGCTGCCGTGCCAGAATGATTTTAGGCGCTCTCGGCAAGGGGTGCGCGCCTTTGTCATCCAGGAGCACGAGTTCGCTGTCGTCGCCGCCAAAAGCGTCCTGGATCAGGTTGGCGGCAAGTAGCGGAAGATTTTTGCGGCGACGTTTATGTTCCGCATATTCGATAAGATTCTCGCTTTCTGCGGCAAACCCGGCACAGAAGGGCGGGTCCGGCAGGTTCATGACATTGGCGAGAATATCGGGATTGGGTGCCAGTTCCAGCGTCAGTATGTGCGCATCTTTCTTGATTTTCTGTTCGCTGGGGTTGAGGACGTAATAATCGGCGACGGCGGCCACGGCAATGAATACATCCTTGCTTACCAGGTTGGCCATGACGGCGGTGAGCATCTGCTGTGCGCTGGTAACTTTTATCAGGTTGGCGCCATATGGCGGGATTTGAGAGGTTTGGCCGCTGATCAGGGTGACTTCAGCCCCCATCTCAAGCGCGGCGCGGGCGATCGCATAGCCCATCTTTCCCGAACTCAGGTTGGTGATGCCGCGAGCTGCATCGATGGCCTCGAAAGTCGGTCCGGCGGTGATGAGTAACTTTTTGCCGGCCAATAATTTTGGCTGCTGGCTGGCTTCGAGGGCTTCGAGCAGTACTTCCGGGTCCAGCATGCGGCCGAATCCCTCATCGCCGCATGCCTGTTCGCCGCTGCCCGGGCCGAATATCAGTGCGCCGTCTTTTTTCAGCAAGGCCAAGTTGCGTTGGGTGGCAGCATTTTTCCACATATGGACATTCATCGCCGGGGCCACCATCAAAGGACAGGCGCGGGCCAGACACAAGGTGGAAAGCAGGTCATCGGCACGGCCTTGCGCCAACTTGGCGAGAAAGTCGGCGCTGGCCGGAGCGATCAGGATGGCATCGACATCCCGGGTAAATTCGATATGCGCCATGCCGTTGTCTATGCGGTTATCCCACAGATCGGTAAATACCGGGCGTCCGGAAAGCGCCTGCATCGTCACCGGCGTGATGAACTGGCATGCCGCCTGCGTCATCACCACCTGCACCTCAACGCCTTGCCTGACCAGCAGGCGTACCAGTTCCGCCGCCTTGTAGGTAGCGATACCGCCGGTAATGCCAAGCAGCAGGCGTTTGAAGGTGGATTGCGTCATAATCTTCTGAAATTTATTGTTGCATCAATTCTATACGAAAGGATTATTGATGGCGATTACGGACTGGCCGGCTGATGAGCGCCCCCGGGAGAAGCTGCTGGCGAAAGGTGCCGGAGCGTTGTCCGATGCCGAACTGCTGGCTATTTTCCTGCGTATTGGAGTTCAGGGAAAAAGCGCCGTGGATCTGGCTCGCGATCTGCTGGTTCGCTTCGGTAATCTGGGTGGTATTTTTGCTGCCAGCCAGCCCGACATAGCTGAGGTGCATGGCATGGGGATGAGCAAATATGTTCAGTTGCAAGCCATTTTTGAAATGGTGCAGCGCGCGCTTGGCGAAGAGATGCAGGTGCGCGATGTGCTGTCCTCGCCGGAGCAGGTGCGAAATTTTTTGCGTTTGCAATTGGGCAAGCTTCAGCATGAAGTGTTTATGGTGCTGTTTCTGGATGCGCAGAATCGCTTGATCGGATCGGAAAATTTATTTTCCGGTACGCTGACGCAAACGTCCGTCTATCCGCGCGAGATCGTCAAGCGTGCACTGCACCATAATGCGGCCGCCGTTATCTTTGCCCACAACCATCCCTCGGGGGTTGCCGAACCGAGTCGCGCCGACGAGGTGCTGACCCGAACGCTTAAAGACGCTCTGGGATTGGTGGATGTGAAGGTGTTCGATCATTTCGTGATAGCCGGCAATACGGCGCTGTCATTTGCCGAGCGCGGATTGCTATGAATCTGAAAGCTAATGTGCCTGGCGGACGTTGCTTTCTTTAAGGCGCAGCGCCATCTCCTTCAGAAAACCCAGCGCTACCTTGGGTTCTTCTAATAGCAGCATCTCAAGATTTTCGGGGCTTATGACAACAATCCGCGCGGATTCGGACTCGACGAGAGCGTCGGCGGTACGTGGCGTACCAGTCAAAAATGCCATTTCGCCAAAATAACCGCCTGCCCCAAGCGTTCTCAATAGATGGTGATCATGCCGAATGGCGATATCGCCTGAGAGTATGTAATACAGGCTGTTTCCTGTCTCGCCTTGCCGAAAGACGGGCTCATGTTTCTGATAAGTGCGGCCGAACAAAGCCATCAGCCTGCTGTGGTACTGGTCGGGATCGGACGGTGTGTCGAGGAACAGGCCGCGCAGCATCAGCACATCCCGTTTATGCAGGGTGGCGATGATTTCAGTGCCGATCAGAAAAACGACGAAACCGTAATAGAGCCAGCCGATGGAGAGGAACAGATTTTTCATGCCACCGAAGATCGTGCCATATGAATGGTTGGCTATCAGGAAGAGCCCGAATGCCGGCCGCATTGCGCTCCACAGCAGGGCGGTAATGAGCGATCCAGTTAAAATATGCCGCCATCTGGTGACGGCAGGAGAGAAGGTGCGATAAAAAAGGGCGATCGATAATGTGCTGACAATCAGCGAGGCCAGCCAGTTGAGCGTGCTGGCAAACCAGGGCAAGTGGCTGAAGATGCCCAAAGCCTTTTCCAGCATCAGGCCGCTAAAAGTGAAAAGAAAAAATAAGGCCAGAATGCCGACGACTCCCAGTACGTCTTCCAGCTTGCGCTTTAGATAGGAAGGATGTTCCGCAACTCGGGCTATCGTGAAAAAGGCGCTTCGCAACGCTCCGGCAAGCGGTGTTGCCGCCCATAGTAAAGCGATCATGCCAAAAACCCCCCATACCGCTTTGTGCTTGGCGATGTTGTATACCTCGATCATGATGCGGTTGCTGTACTTCGGCACCAGGTTGCTGACCAGTATTGCCAGTTTCACGATGGCGTAGCTGGAAGACACTGCAAAATGGCTTAGCAAAAAGAAAATCAGCAACGCCATGGGAATCATTGCAAACAGGGCGTAGAACGAGAGCGAGGCGGATATTCCAAAACCATTGTGGCGTCTAAAGGCCGACAGCGACTCTCTCAGCACGAATAGGGGAGCGCTGTAGCGGTGGCGCGCCATCACTGCCTTGGGGGCGGCGATGCTTCGGCCTGCGATTTTTTTGGCTTTAATGAATGGCATTGTGTGCGGCACTTGTGCTGCCGTTATGGATTCTGGCCGGATTTGAAGCGTTCCGTGGCTTGAATGAGCGCCGCGGCGATGCCGGGCTCGAACGCGGCATGACCTGCGTCGGGGACGATATGAAAGTCGGTTTCGGGCCATGCCTTATGCAATTCATGCGCGCTCAATATGGGGCATACCATGTCGTAGCGGCCCTGAATGATTGCGGCTGGAATATGGCGGAAGCTTTGCACCTGATCCAAAAGAGGGGTGTCTGATATGAAACAGCCGTTGGTCAGATAATGTAATTGTATGCGAGCGCGTGCCAGGATGGCGGCATCGGTTAAAGGGGTAGAGGATGGCTCGGTCGGCAGCAGGGTCATGATGGAGGTTTCATACGCACTCCAGATGCGAGCTGCGGGAATGTGTAGCGAGGCGTCGTCGTTGGATATGCGGTGCGCATAAGCAGTAAGAATATCTGTTTGCTCCTCTGGGGCTAGGGCCGAGACGAATTGCTCCCAGGTTTCAGGAAAGATGTGGCGGGCCTGATGCAAAAACCAATCCAGTTCATTGCTGCGAGCCAGGAAAATGCCGCGCAGCACCATCCCACATATGTGCTGCGGGTAGGTTGCAGCATAAGCTAGCGCCAGAGTGCTGCCCCAGGATCCGCCGAATACCAGCCATTTGCCAATATCCAAATGCTGGCGCAGGCATTCGATATCAGCGATCAAGTCCTGCGTCGTATTATTCTCGGTGCAACCCGCAGGTTCGCTGCGGCCGCAGCCGCGTTGGTCGAACAGGACGACTCGATAGTGGGCGGGATCGAAGAAACGCCGTTGCGCCGGCGTGCAGCCGCTGCCGGGGCCGCCATGCAGTACTATGACTGGCGCACCAGCAGGATTGCCGCATTCCTCATAATAAAATTTATGTACCGACGAGGTCTGAATCCAACCGCTGCTATAGGGCTCAATGGCAGGAAATATAAGGCTTTCAGAGGGAGATGCCATGGGATGTCGCGCCCCTATTGTGTCCGATATTTTTTTGTGTATGATAGCACCACCGCAGGGTAGGATATTTCAAGGCTCGATCAATTTGTTGCGATGGTGTTGCAAATCGATTGTGACTGATCTACCATGCATCAGCTGCACTTAAAAAGTGTTGCGAAGCTGGTCTCCAAAAGGTTTTGTGCCATCCCTAGGGATGGCGTGAACCCCGAGGAGGCCACGCTTACTCTAAACCCTTAGTAATCACTATGGAGATTTAACATGGAGATGAGCAAAATCAAGGTCGCTCTTGGTGTTGCACTTGGTATGTCCGTCGCGATGCCGATGGCTGCCATGGCTGCTGCAGATCAAGAGGCCGCAATTGCGGATCAAAATAACTGGGCCCACCCACGTCATGACCATACCAACCAAGGCTTCAGCGGACTGACCCAAATCAATAAGGGCAACGTCAAGAACCTGAAGGCTGCCTGGACATTCGCTACCGGTGTAAACCGCGGTCATGAAGGTTCCCCGCTGGTTATTGGCAACATGATGTACGTTCACACTGCGTTCCCGAACAACGTTTACGCGTTGGACCTGAATGACAACCAAAAGATCTCTTGGGCTTACTTCCCTAAGCAGGATCCGTCCGTTCAAGCAGTGCTGTGCTGCGACAACGTGAACCGTGGTCTGGGCTATGGCGACGGCAAGATCTTCCTGCAACAGAACGACGGCATGCTGGTCGCTCTGGATGCGAAGACCGGTGCCAAGGTTTGGGACGTGAAGGTTAACGACCCGAAGGTTGGCGCAACCAACACCAATGCTCCTCACGTCATCAAGGACAAGGTTCTGACCGGTTGTTCCGGTGCTGAATTCGGCGTTCGCTGCTTCATCGCCGCTTACAACCTGAAGGATGGCTCCCTGGCTTGGAAGGCATACAGCACTGGCCCGGACAGCGAAGTCCTGATCGGCGCTGATTTCAACTCTGCCAACCCGCACTACAATGCTCTGTCCGTTTATGAAGATGTGAACGGTGGTAACAAGCAGGGTGGTTCCTTCAAGGCTCTGTCCAAGGATCAACTCAAGTTCCCGGAAAAGGATCTTGGCGTGAAGACCTGGCTCAAGCCGCAAGCTGTCAAGGATGGCTGGCAACACGGTGGTGGTTCCGTATGGGGCTGGTGGCCGTATGATCCTAAGTCCAACCTGGTCTACTACGGCACCGGTAACCCGTCCGTATGGAACCCGGACGTTCGTCCTGGCGACAACAAGTGGTCCATGACCATTTTCGCCCGTGACGTCGACACCGGTGTCGCCAAGTGGGGCTATCAAATGACCCCGCACGACGAGTGGGACTATGACGGCATTAACGAAGTTATCCTGTGGGACAAGGGTGGCAAGAAGCTGGCTACGCACTTCGACCGTAACGGTTTCGGCTACACTTTTGACGCTGCCAACGGCTCGCTGCTGGTTGCTGAAAAGGTTAACCCGTTCGTTAACTGGGCAACCAAGGTTGACATGAAGTCTGGCGTACCTGATAAGGATGCCAAGTACTCCACCCACCAAGACTACAACGCCAAGGGCATCTGCCCGGCAGCGCTGGGTACCAAGGACGAGCAACCGGCTTCTTACTCTCCCAAGACCGGCCTGTTCTACGTTCCGCTCAACCACGTTTGCATGACTTACGAGCCGGTTGAGTCCAAGTACGTTGCCGGTCAACCTTGGGTTGGCGCTACCCTGACCATGTTTGCTGGTCCGGATGGCGTGATGGGCGGCTTCATGGGCTGGGATGGTTCCAAGGGCAAGGCCGCGTGGTACAACAAAGAGAAATTCTCCGCATGGGGCGGTTCTCTGGCTACCGCATCCGACATCGTGTTCTACGGCACCCTGGACCGTTGGTTCAAGGCTGTTGACGCGAAGAACGGTAAGGAGCTGTGGAAGTTCCAAGTTGGTTCCGGCGTGATCGGCAATGCCTTTACCTATGGCCACAAGGGTAAACAATACGTTGGCGTGCTGTCCGGTATCGGCGGCTGGGCTGGCGTGGCGATGAACCTGGGCCTGACCAACGACACCGACGCACTGGGTGCTGCTGGTGGCTACAAGGAACTGACCAAGTACAACGCTGCTCCTGGCGGCGGTGCACTGACCGTGTTCAGCCTGTAATTCGTTACAGAACTAACCGTCAGTTAGTGTGTCAGTTAAACACCCCGCTTCGGCGGGGTGTTTTTTGTCTTAAAGCGCACATCCACTAAATTGACGATGAGGTATGGGGAATGCTTGCCAAATTGAAATGTTTTGCAGTTGTAGTGATATTCGGTGTGTTTGCGACAAACGGATACGCAGCTGAAGCAGTAAAGCAGGAACTGGATTTTGATGCGGAGATAGGCCGTGGTGGAGAGCCTGTGCGCACCGAAGACGCGGGTGAATTCCGCGTATGCGCCGATAAGGATAATCTTCCTTATTCAAACGACAAGATGGAAGGGTTTGAGAATAAGATTGCCGAACTGATAGCGAAGGATCTGGGAAAACAGGTTAAGTATCAGTTCTGGTACGATCGCATAGGATTTATCCGCAATACATTGAATGCACGACGTTGTGATGTGATCATCGGCACTGTCGCGGGCAACGATATGATGCTGACATCCAAGCCGTATTACCGCTCAGGCTATGTCTTCGTTTACAAGAAAGGCAGTGGCTTGAATATTAAAGATTGGGATTCCCCGGATCTGCACAAAGCCAAAATCGGTGTTATCGGCCAGACCCCTCCCACTCGACCTTTATCAGATAAGGGCTTACTGGAAAATTCACGCCCGTATCGCATTATGCGAGACCTGAACCTGCCCCCGAGCTTCATGATCGACGATCTGGTCAAGGGCGACATTGATGTCGCTGTAGTATGGGGCCCCATTGGTGGTTACTTCGCCAAAAGAGCGGGATCGGATCTGGTCGTAGTGCCAGCCCCGGAGTATGAACAAAATAATGTGCACGGTAAGGAATATTGGAATATTTCCGTCGGTGTTCGCAAAAAGGATAAAGAGCGCATAACGATGATTAATGAAGTTCTTGAGCGGCGTAAGGGCGATATTCAGAAGATTCTGAATGATTACGGAATCCCGAATGTGCAAATAGTGGACGAGCGCAAGACTGAAATGGTTAAAAGTCAGTCGAAAGACAAAGACCGCGGCGACGCTATTCCAAAGTTTGAATAATGGTTCGCCAATGGACATTTGTTGACGCGGAGTCAACCATATCCGGTGCGGGCTCGTTATTTGAAATACAAATTGCTGTATGTTTAAATTGAAGCTGTAACTTAAATCTATAATCGAGGAGACGACATGGTTAGCAGGAAATTAGGCAGAGCCCGGTGGATTTTGTCAGTACTGGCACTGGGCGGTGCAATGGTTATCAGTGGAAATGCGGCTGCCGAATGTAAGTTCGTGTCTACCAAGGCAGGTAATGAGCCGCTTATTATCAAGCCAACTGACAAGGATACACCGGAAGCCAAACAGTTCCTGGAAACCTGCGTCAATCCTTATACCAAGCGTTTTGTTGCCGATGCCGAAGCTGCAAAAGCCGGGAAAAAGAAGTTCGGCTATTATTCCTGTACTCAATGTCACGGTGGCAATGCCGGCGGTCAAACCGGCCCGAGCATTACCGATGACCGTTGGCAATATTCCAAGCATGTGACCGACAAGGGCATATTCGAGACTATTGCCGGCGGTTCCGATGCCGGGATGCCGACTTGGCATCAGCAACCTTCCGGAAATCCGGAATTGCTTTCTACTGATGATATTTTGGTCATCATCGGCTGGTTACGCTCCATGTATAAGGGTGGTGGCGACAAGCCCTGGCTGGATGAGAAACCTGCTCAGTAATCGCTGAAATATTTTTGCAACGGCCGTCATCCTTGGATTGACGGCCGTTGTGTTTTAGGCGGTTGGAGTTTTTAAGTTAAAATGTTCTTCCTTTGAGCGATAGGAAAAATCATGCAGAAAATCGTAATGCTTACGATAGCAGCAATCTCGGTTTTCGCTTTGGCGGCCTGCGATAAAGGCGGAACTGCGGGTAAGAGTGAAAAGGCTGCGGCTGTTGAAACCAGCGGCAAGATAATCGATTTTGTAGTCACGCAGGATGGCAGCCCGATGCCGATCAAGCCTGAGCTGTTTGATACCCCTGCAGCCAAGGAATTTGTTGCGACGGGCAAAAATCCATATATCGGCAAGCAAGAGGCTATCGATAAGGGCAAGAAATTGTTCCAATTATATTCCTGCACCCAATGTCATGGTGGCGACGCGCAAGGGCAAACTGGTCCCAGCCTGCATGGCCCTGACTTCAAATATGCCAAGGACGCGACCAATAAAGGCATGTTCGAAACCATCTGGCACGGTACCAATGGCGGGATGGGAGCCAAGGGCAAAGGGCTGATGGATCCGACGGACCCCAATAACGGCTTGATGCCGGACGAAGTGCTGCAGATTCAAGCCTGGATACGTACCCACGGCAAGACTACCGGCAACGAGTAATAAAAAAACCAGGACGGAACATTAATGGCATCAACGCATCCGATATCGGGCCCATCCCATCATGTCGTAATCGTAGGAGGGGGCGCAGGAGGGCTGGAGCTTGCCACCCGCCTGGGTGACACCTTGGGCAAACGCGAAAGGGCGATCATCACGCTGGTGGATATGTCAGCTACCCATTTGTGGAAGCCTTTGCTGCATGAAGTGGCTGCGGGCAGTATGGATCTGGATGAGCATGAAATTGAATATATGGCGCAGGCGCGCTGGCATCATTTCAACTTCAGGCTGGGGGCGATGGAGGGGTTGAACCGGAATATGCGCGAGCTCTACCTCGCGCCCACCTACGATGATGATGGCGAGATATTGATTCCGCGCCGCACGATGCGATATGACACCCTGATAATGGCGTTAGGCAGCGTGTCGAATGATTTCGGTGTGCCGGGCGTGAAAGAGCATTGCATTTCCCTGGATACTCAGGCCGAGGCCGTGATGTTTCATAAACGGCTGATCAACGCCTGTATACGAGCCCAAGTTCAGGAAACGGGAATGCCGGTAGCCCAGCTGAATGTGGCGATCATCGGTGCTGGTGCAACCGGGGTGGAGCTTGCGGCCGAATTGCATAATACCACCCGTGAGCTCGCGGCTTATGGCCTCGACCGCATTGAGCCTGATCGTGACGTGAAGTTGAGTATCGTTGAGGCGGCCCCGCGCGTTTTATCCGCATTGCCGGAAGAGCTGTCGCTGGAAGTGCAGCGCCAGTTGGGCAAGTTGAACGTATCGTTGGAGTTGGGGGAGCGCGTGACCAAAGTAGACGAGAAGGGAGTCCATACGCAAAGCGGGCGAATTGTTCCGGCGCAGCTGATTGTATGGGCAGCGGGCATCAAGGCGCCGGATTTCCTGAAAGATCTGGATGGCCTCGAAACAAACTGGGCGAATCAACTGGTGGTTGAGCCTACGCTGCAAACCACCAGAGACGGCAATATCTTCGCGCTGGGCGATTGCGCTGCTTGCCCATTGCCTGGCAAGGCGGGGAACGCATTGGTGCCGCCACGGGCCCAGGCAGCGCACCAGCAGGCTTCGATGCTGGTAAAGACTATCAACCACAGGCTCAAAGGCAGACCCTTGCCGGAATACAAGTACCGCGATTTCGGATCGCTGGTGAATCTGGGCAAATACACAACTGTCGGCAACCTGATGGGCAGCCTGACTGGTGGAGCACTGTTCATTCAGGGGACGATAGCCGGACTGATGTATCGCTCACTTTATAAAATGCATTTGTACGCGTTACACGGTTTCAGCAAGGTATTTCTCGACACATTGGCGCGCATGATCACGCGTCGCACCCAACCGCGCGTCAAGCTGCATTGATTTATTGTTGTGAGTTTCTGGATTGCCGGCGGTAGCGCTGATAAATCATCGTCATGCTGAGGCTGACAAATCCGCCGAAAATCAACACTATCCAGTTGATTGGAAGGGCTGCCTTCACCATCATGGTGTAGGCGGCGATCATCAGCAGGATCCCCAGATTTTCATTGAAGTTCTGTACCGCAATGGAGTGTCCGGCACCGATCAGAATGTGGCCGCGGTGTTGCAATAAGGCATTGAGTGGCACGACAAAATAGCCTGAAAGCACTCCGATCAGAAACAGCAGAAAACTGGCGAGCCGCCAATCATGTATCACTGCCATGGCGGCAACCAGGATGCCCATCGCGATGCCGGCTGGCAATACCTTGGCTGATTCGTGCAGCTTGACGTAACGTGCCGCGAATACCGAACCGAAAGCGATACCGAGCGCGACGGTTGCGGTCAGTTGTGTCGCACGGTCCAAACCTAGATTGAGAGCGGCTGCAGCCCAGGCAATGACCACAAGGCGCATGGTGGCGCCAGCACCCCAGAATAAGGTCGTAACCGCGAGCGAAACCTGCCCTTGAGGATCGCGCCAAAGCGCGGTGAAAGAATGCCAGAAATCATGTAGCGCATATAACGGATTTCTCTTGGGCATACGATGGTCGATAGGCACATGTGGAATGCGCAGGTTGAAACCGGCCGCCAGCAGATAGAGGCCGGTAATGACGGCAAGAGCGAGGTGTGGGCTGATGGTGGCGAGCATGCCGCCGACGATGGCTCCCAAAATGATCGCTGCCACCGTCGTGCCTTCCATCCAGCCGTTGGCTTTGACCAGCAAATGCTGCGGTAGATATTCCGTCAGAATCCCGTATTTGGCTGGTGAATAAGCTGCCGCGCCTATGCCGACAATGCCATAGGAATAAAGCGGGGGCATTCCCATCCACATCGCCAGGCAGCCACCGAATTTGATTGCGTTGGAGATGAACATTACCCGGCCTTTGGGTAGGGCATCGGCGAACGGACCGACGAAGGGCGCTAGCAGGATATAGGAAATAATGAAAAATTCTTGCAGCAGCGGGGTATGCCAATCGGGTGCGGAAAGCTCCTTGAGCAACGCGATGGCTGCAAACAGCAAGGCATTGTCGGCGAGGGCGGACAGAAACTGTGCCGCAAGAATGAGATAAAAGCCTGGATTCATGAATAATTAACCACGGCAGGCCGAAACGCGCCGCCGTGGTTGTTATGTTTTATATGATATAGGAGTTTACAGGGTCTCGGCCGCAAAATCTGCCAGACGCGAACGTTCTCCACGCATCAGCGTGATATGGCCGCTGTGCGACCAGCCTTTAAAGCGATCCACCACGTAGGTCAGGCCCGAACTGCCCTCGGTCAGATATGGGGTGTCGATCTGAGCGATGTTGCCGAGACAGACCACCTTTGTGCCGGGGCCGGCGCGGGTGATCAGTGTTTTCATCTGCTTGGGCGTGAGGTTCTGCGCCTCGTCGATAATCAGGAATTTATGCAGAAAGGTGCGTCCGCGCATGAAGTTCATCGACTTCACCTTGATGCGGGTGCGGATGAGATCCTGGGTGGCGGCGCGCCCCCAGTCGCCGGCTTCGTCGTCGGTTTTGTTGAGTACGTCCAGGTTGTCTTCCAGCGCACCCATCCACGGCGTCATTTTTTCCTCTTCGGTCCCCGGCAGGAAACCGATATCCTCGCCAACCGGAACGGTTACCCGCGTCATGATGATTTCGCTGTAGATTTTTTTGTCCAGCGTCTGGGTCAGCGCGGAAGCCAATGTCAGCAGTGTTTTGCCGGTGCCGGCCTGGCCGAGAAGCGTGATGAAATCGATCTCCGGATCCATCAGCAGATTCAATGCGAAATTCTGCTCGCGGTTGCGTGCGGTGATGCCCCAGACGTTATGTTTGGGCTGGGTGTAATCCTTGAGTACTTCGAGCGCGGCGCTATTGCCTTCCTGTCCGCGCACGATGGCATGCATCGGGGTTTCGAAGTCATAATAAACAAACTGGTTGACCAGCAACGAAGAACATAACGGCCCGGTTACCCGATAAAACATACGCCCGGCTTCCTGCCAGGATTCCATGTTCTTGCTGTGCTTGTCCCAGAAATCCGCAGGCAGCTCCGTGGTGCCGGTATACAACAATTCGGTATCTTCAAGTACCTTGTCGTTGAAGTAATCCTGTGCCGCGATACCCATTGCACGGGCTTTGATGCGGATGTTGATGTCCTTGCTGACCAGGATCACCTGGCGTTCCGGAAATTTCTTCTGCTGGTCCGCAACCACCCCCAGTATCTGATTGTCGGCCTTGCTGCCGGCCAGCATCGGGAGCTCGACGGTGACGACGGCACGGGTTTGCAGAAATAACCGACCGCTACTGAAGTTATTGCCGTTTTTGGAAAGCGGGCAGCCATCTTCCAGGCTGTCGAGCGTTGACCCGATGATTTCTTCAATAAAACGACTGGCCTGGCGGGCATTGCGTGCAACTTCCGTCATGCCTTTTTTGTTGTTGTCCAATTCTTCCAGCGTCACCATCGGCAGATAGACATCATGTTCTTCAAAGCGGAACAGGCTGGAAGGGTCGTGCATCAGTACGTTGGTGTCGAGGACGAACAGCTTGGAGTGGGTGCCGCGTTTTTTGGTCATGCGAGGCTATCCTTTATTGTGTCACGAAGGTCAAAGATGATGAGTACACTGTGCTTTTGATAATTTCTGAGTTGCAATGATTCAGAGCGTTTTAATAAAATCCAATACTTGTTGCGCATGGTCGTCGACCTTGACGCCGCGCCACTCGTACCGCAGTACGCCTTGTGCGTCGAGGACGAAAGTGCTGCGTTCGATGCCTCGCACTTGTCTACCGTACATGTTTTTCATCTTCATAACGCCGAACAGCGTACAGGCCGATTCCGCCGTGTCGCTCAACAATGCGAAGGGCAGGCTTAGCTTGGCCTTGAAGTTTTCATGAGATTTTAAGCTGTCGCGCGATATGCCGAATATCTCTGCGCCAACGGCTCGAAACTCCGGATAGAGATCGCGGAACTGTTGCCCTTCCGTGGTGCAGCCAGGCGTGGAGTCCTTGGGATAAAAGTAAATGACGACCAGTTTGCCTTTGCACTGGGAAAGCCGGAATTGAACGCCTCCGGTGGCAGGAAGCTCGAAATCCGGTACGGACTGGTTTAGCATTGTGTACCAATATTAAAGCGAATGTCGTCATTGTTGTGAAAAACCGTGAGCAAGGCAAGAGCGAACAGCCAGACAAGGAGAAACTGCGCCTATTTTTTGCGTTATGGCCGGATTCTCCGATAAGCGGTGCGTTGCATGGGCTGGCCAGGCACTATCAAACGCAATGCGGCGGCCGGGTAATGCGTGCGGAGTCCCTCCATCTTACCTTGCTGTTTCTTGGAGATATTTCTGCTGGGCGCCTGCTTCAGCTGAAATCCGCCGTAGCCGCCGTGCATGGTTCCGCATTCAGCCTGACACTGGAACAATTTGCCGGCTGGCGGCACAACGCGATCGGATATGCGGCCCCCACCTCTACAGCGGATGCCTTGTCTGCGCTGGTCCTGCGCCTGCGGTCGTGCGTGGCTGAGGCCGGCTTTCATTTCGATCAGCGTTCATTTACGCCACATGTCACATTGCTGCGCAAAATGGCGCATACGCCTCAGGCGCAGCCGATAGCGCCGATGTTATGGCCAGTGTATGAGTTTGTTCTAGTGCAGTCGGTGACAGAAATGGAACAGGTGCATTATCGGATACTCGGCCGCTGGCCGCTGGCGTAATTTGCTGTTGCGATGTGGTTGGCTAGGAGCATTGCCTGCGTTCCGCCGCCGGTTTGTGCGCTGAAACTGATCCTGCCGCCGTGCGTTTTGCAGACCTTGCTTCCAGCGTAGCCAGCTCCGTTGCGCCCTTCGGCAAGAGATTCGAGCTGGCGAAAATGCTCTTCTATGCGTAGCGTAAATTCATCGTATTCGGCCTAAGCCTGTGGATCGGCGAGAAACTGGGCATCGAACAGTTCCTTCATCTGGCGATAGAGATCACCGCGCGCCTGCAGCCCTGCTGCATGAGAGTTATTCGAGGCGAAACGCTATCGGCACGATAATGGTGAACTGCCGATCGCGCAACGCCTCCGGCGACTGTGGCAGCGGCAATGTCTTACGCACCATTTCGAGCGCCTGTTTGTCCAGTACTTCAAAGCCGCTGGATTCACTGATATTTATCGAAGTGATGCCGCCGTTGGCATCGATGTGCAGTTCGACCTTGACGCTCCCCTGCCAGCCGCGTATCTGGGCGATACGCGGATATTGCTTATGCTTGGCAAATTCGCGTGACAGCAAATTGCCGTAATTGCCGCGCGCATTTTCAATTTCCTGTTCCGAAGGTCCTCTGGGTTTGGGAGGCTCCGGCAGCGGAGGCGCACTAAACGTTGGCGGCGGTGTCACGGACGGAGGCGCGGCGCTGCTGACCGGCGGCGCAGGTTGCGGCTCGGGCGCATGTACCAGCGTCGGTGGCGTTTCCGCGTGCGGTAGCGGGGCAGGGAATGGCTTGGGTTTTGGCTGCGGCAGCGGTTTTTTGGGAGGCTGCCTGGGTTTTTCGGACTCCGGTGGTTTCGGTGGTTCGAGTGGCGGCAGCGGGTTGGGTGGAGGTTGCAATTCCACGGATAGCTGAACAGGAGTTTTATTCTGGTCTGTCGGCATTCCGGGAAGCACGGCAAGCACTACCATATGCAAACCCAGCGAGAACAACAGCGCAGCCATGAGCATGACATTCACGCGGCCATGTTGACGGGTTTCTGAGCGTGGTGCCATGGGTATGCGATGAGCGAGCAAAAGGAACGGATTATAGCAGCAAATAAAATGTCGCTTTTACCCGTCTAACATTATGAAATTAATGAAAAATACTTCTGAATGTAGATTATTCCCACTCCAGTTGGGGATAGAGAATATTCACATTGCGGCGATTAACGGTGTCGAATAAAACCCACTTGCTGTTTTCGCTGGCAGCGGCCGTGCTCATGGTTCTTTCCATCGAGATGCCCTTCCGGATACTGTCCCGAATATCGCTCAACAAAATATCGAAATAATGCTTCTCGTTATCCATGGCGGCGCGCCAGTTTGCGGTAACCGGCCCATGACCAGGCACAGCCTGTTTGGCCGGAATTTCCTTGAGTTGTGGGATCAGTTTGAGCCAATTTCGGGTGTCGCCATCCATCGAAGGCGTACGCTCGATGAAAAGCAAATCGCCGGTCCATAATGTTGCGGTATTACGGTCCAGCACGGTAACATCGGTATTGGTATGGGCGGGCGGCCAGGCGGTGAGTACAAGCGTGCGTCCGCCAAGGTCGAGTTCCAGTGTGGTGTCGACGGTTGCGGTTGGTTTTATGATTTCGCTGCCGGCAAAGGCTGCGCCCAGCCAGGCCGTATTATTGCGCAAGTAGGTTTCCGCGCGCCGTTCCATGGCCTCGGCCAGTTTGGCATGGCCGACATACATCGGATGATCCGCCTTGAATGCCGCATTGCCGAAGATATGGTCGGGGTGGACGTGCGTATTGATCACATACAGGATAGGCAGGTCGGTAACCTTGCGAATGGCCTCCTTGAGCCGCTGGCCAATATTGTAGGTACCGCCGCTGTCAATGACGGCCACCCCTTTCCGGCCGACGATAAAACCGATATTACAGATGTCTCCGTGGTAGCCATCGTCCAGTTCTTCATGAATGCCGTGATGGACATACACGCCGTCAGCGATTTCCTCTACCGGCAAGGGCTGGGCCCAAGCAACGGGTGAAAGCAGGAGGGGCAATAAAAATAATAGCTGCATGAAGTTTTTAGGCATGGGAGCTGAAAGAACCGATTGGTCAAAATCTGGTTAAGGTTATCATGACAAGATTAGGTTCGACCATGGCGTAACCGTTGAGTTTCTGCCTGCCAGACATTACTGGCTCCCAAGCCGCGATACATCCGACAGATAAAAAAGAGTATATTGCAAACCGCAGACAATGCCGTAAATCGAACCCACTTGTGGCACATTTCCCTGAAAAATCTCTTTAATAATTTAGGTAGAGCTTATGAGCGAAGCAATACAAAAATACAGCAAATCCGCGATCATTCTGCACTGGCTGACGGCGTTGATTATTCTGGCATTGTTCGGCTTGGGCTGGTACATGGCCGAATTGCCGCAAAAAGGTCCCAAGTCTACATCGTTGGATTTATTCGATCTCGGCATCTATACCATGCAATTCGTGGAAGCCATTTCTTCCCGCACGTTTTATTTCAATCTGCACAAATCGTTGGGTGTTACCTTGCTGCTGATATTGGTGGTCCGCGTATATATCCGCATCCGACAAGGTTATCCGGCTTTTCCGGCCAGCATGCGGGATTGGGAAATCAAATTTTCCGAGCTTATGCATAAGCTGCTGTATGTGCTGATGGTGGCTGTACCCCTGCTGGGAGCGGCGACTGCGGTTTACAGCAAATATGGCATCAAATGGTTTGGCCTGCCGCTGGTTGCGGGCCTGGATGATGCCGGGCTGCGCGAGATTTTCAAGGAAAGCCACGAAATTGTCGGCTGGATATTGCTGGTTGCGATTGCTCTCCATGTGGCAGCAGCTATCAAGCACAAGGTGGTTGATAAGGATGAAGTCATGGATCGCATGTTGTTGAAGTAACGGCCGAGTTTCATCGGGGATAACAAGGGCGCCTGAGCGCCCCTTGTCGTTGTGTGGCGTAAAAATCAGCTCGCGACATCGATATGCTGGCTGAATTCCTTGCCCTCGTTGTCGATAGCCTTGACGTCCAGCGTGCCGGGTGCATCCGGCTGATAGAAGAAACGCATATAAGGGTCCTCGGCAGTGCCTACACCGAAATCGACGTGCATGACAGGCTTGCCGTTATAGCTCAAATCCAGTTTCTGCATGTAAAACGCCGGGCGATAACCGCCTGACACCAGGTCGCGCTGCAAGCCGGTAAACATCGGGTGTTTGATCATCAGCGTGGCAAGATTGGCTTCACCGAATTTGACGGGTTGTTCGACGTTTAGCTTGATCTTGCCGGCAGCGGCTCGAATGGCCGTTTCGTCGCCATCGACCGGACCGCCGCAGCCGCCGGCTGCGCGAATGGGCAGCGCAGTCATATACAGTCTGCCATCGGCGGTTTCGCCGATAGCGTGCACATACGAATCGGTTTCCATGCGAATGCGGGTGGCGATTTGCGCCTTGCCGCTCAGCGCAGTGAAATGATAGGTAGCCGCCAGCGGGATCGGGTTGGCATCGACGATGATATACACTCTTTTAATGGCGTCGGCGGTATGCAGAGGCTTTTCCACCGTCAGCGTAATTGGGACCTGGGCGCCACTTTCGGCGCGGACCGGCCCTTCAAGCTTGATGAAATTCGCTTTCTCCACGGTTTTTCCGGCAAAAAAGACTTCTTTCAGCACCGGCCACAAGGCTTCTGAAGCCTGGGCCAATGCCGCGCCACTGTATGCGCTTAAGGCTAAGGCAAACCCCGCCATCCTGTATTTTGAGCTACACACGACTATCCCCCTCCGTTTAGCAGAACCTTGTTCCTGACAGACCCCTACACCATGCAACAAGTTCCTTGTTTTGATGTGGGTATTGGCGATGATGCAGAGCTAGTGTGAGCACGCCCTAGTTGCCTACGGTATGTATGACGCGTATCGTCCGCCCATCTGGAATCTCGGTATGGGCCAGCACATTGAGCTGGGGTACCGACCGCCGCAGGAAACGCGCCAGCAAGCTGCGTAATGGCCCCGGAACCAAAAGCACTGCCGGCATGCCCATTTGTTCCTGTTGTTCGGCGGCATGGCTGACGCCTTGCAGTAGCTGATCGGCGAGTCCCGGCTCCAGGCCGGGCCCGTCCGTGCCCGGCATCTGGGTGGCTTGCATCAGAATGCCTTCAAGACGGGGGGCGAGGGCGATGACCTGCATTTCGGAATTTCCCGGGAACAACTGCTGGGTGATCGCGCGGCCCAAGGCTACACGCACGGCGGAGGTCAGCTGGTCGGCATCCTGGATGCGCGGGGCATTGTCCGACAGGGATTCGATAATGGTGCGCATGTCGCGGATATGCACGCCTTCGGCCAGTAAGTTTTGCAGAACCTTTTGCAAGGTGCCCAGCGGCAACGACTTGGGGATGAGATCTTCCACCAGCTTGGGCGATTCCTTGCCGACGCGGTCGAGCAGCTGCTGGGTTTCTTCCCGTCCCAGCAATTCCGGTGCATGGCCCTGGATGACGTTGGACAGATGCGTGGCGGCTACGGTGGAGGCATCGACGACGGTATAGCCAAAGGCCTGCGCCTGGTCGCGCATTTCGCCTTCTATCCAGGTGGCCGGCAAACCGAAGGTCGGGTCCTTGGTTTTGGCGCCGGGCAGTTCGCCCATCACGCGCCCGGGATTGATCGCCAGAAATTGGCCGACGAAAGCCTCGCCCTGGCCGATTTCCACTCCCTTGAGCGTGATACGGTAGGCATTGGGCTTGAGTTCCAGATTGTCGCGAATATGCACTGCCGGCACCAGGAAACCCATGTCCTGCGCGAACTTTTTGCGAATGCCGCGGATGCGCCGCAGCAATTCGCCGTCCTGGCCGCGGTCTACTAGCGGAATCAGGCGGTAGCCCACTTCCAGGCCCAGAACGTCCACTGGCATCACATCGTCCCAGCCGACCTCCGGCATCTCGGTCGGCGGAGAAGCGGCGGCGGCTTCCTGCTCCATGGCAGCGCCGGCCTGGGCTTCGCGCGCGCGGCTATCCAGCAAATAGCCGATGCCGCCGGTAAGCGAGCCAAGCGAAAGGAAAGCGAAATGCGGCATGCCGGGGAGAATGCCGAGCGTGCCCAGCATGCCGCCCGTCAGGTAGAGCACTTTGGAATTGGAGAACATCTGCCCCAGCATTTGGGTACCGACGTCTTCGCTGCCATCCCCGCCGACACGGGTCACGACGATACCGGCCGCGGTCGAGATGATCAGCGCCGGAATCTGTGCCACTAGGCCGTCGCCGATGGTCAGCAGTGTGTAGTTGTTGAGGGCGGTGGCAAAATCGAGGTCGTGTTGCACCATGCCGACAATCAGGCCGCCGATGATGTTGATCAGGGTGACCATGATGCCGGCAATCGCGTCGCCGCGCACGAATTTGCTGGCCCCGTCCATGGAGCCGTAGAACTCGGCTTCCTGAGCGATTTCGGTACGTCTTTTCCGGGCGACCTCCTCGCCTATCATGCCGGCATTGAGGTCGGCATCGATCGCCATTTGCTTGCCCGGCATCGCGTCCAGGGTGAAGCGGGCGCTCACCTCGGCGATGCGGCCGGCACCCTTGGTAATCACCACGAAATTGATGATCACCAGAATGATGAAGACGATGATGCCGACGGTATAGTTGCCGCCGACGAGGAAATGGCCGAATGCTTCGATCACCTTGCCGGCGGCATCGGGACCGGTATGGCCTTCCATCAGCACCACGCGCGACGAGGCTACGTTCAGCGAAAGCCGCAACAGCGTGGTCAATAGAAGCACGGTGGGAAAGGCGGCGAAATCCAGCGGCTTGAGCGTGTACACGCTGACCATGATGACAATGATGGCCAGGGCGATGTTGAAGGTGAACAGCAGGTCGAGCAAGAACGGCGGCAACGGCAGCACCATCATCGTGAGGATCATGATGATCAGCAGCGGAGCTGCAAACTCGCGCATGTTCAGCTTGGGGGCAGCCAATACGGCCATTACTCGGTGTCCTCGAAATCCATGCCTTCCGGTACCTGCAAGTCAGCCGGTTTTTGGGGCATGTCGCCGGCCCCGCTATTATAGCTGCGCAATTGGTACACGTAGGCCAGCACTTCAGCGACTGCGGCAAACAATGCAGAGGGGATTTCCTGGTCCAGTTCGGTGTGCTTGTAAAGCGCACGCGCCAATGGCGGCGCTTGCAGGATAGGGATATGGTGTTCTTCGCCCAGTTCGCGGATGCGTTGCGCCAGCAGATAGGAGCCTTTTGCCACCACCCGCGGCGCGCGCATTTCTTTTTCGCGATAGACAAGCGCCACTGCATAGTGGGTCGGGTTGGTGACGATGACATCGGCCTTGGGCACTTCCGCCATCATGCGCTTGCGCGCCGCCTCGCGCTGCAGGGCACGAATGCGTCCCTTGATCATCGGGTCGCCTTCGCTTTCCTTGGATTCCTTGCGCACCTCTTCCTTGGTCATGCGCAATTTGCGGTAGTACTCCCAGAGCTGGAACGGAACATCCAGGGAAACGATCAACGCCATCGCGCCCGTGATCAGAATGAAGGTCCAGGCAAGCATGTTCGCCAGATGCGGAATGCTGCCGCTAATGGGTTCAGCCGCCAGTGAAAGGATTTCGGTTTTTTTGCCCATCAGCACCCAGTACGCCACGCTGCCAACCACTAGCGTTTTGGCCAGCGCTTTGACGAGTTCCACCAGTCCGTTGACCGAGAATACGCGGGTGAGGCCTTTCAACGGATTGAGCCGCCCGAAATCGGGTTGCAGCGCTTCGACACTGAACAGCCAGCCGCCGATGGCCAGTGGCGCGGCCAGCACCGCGATCAGCAATACCACCAGCAGCGGCATGAACAGGCCGATCATCGAAATTGCCGTATCGATGAAACGTTTCCACATCAGGTTGGGGTCGGCCAGGGAGACCTGGTTGAACGTGAACCATTGATGCGCCAGATCGAGTATTCCGTTGGCCAGCTTGGGACCCATAATCATGAGCCCGGCTCCGCCGGCCATCAGGATGACAAAGGTGTTGAGTTCGCGTGAACGGGGAATATTGCCTTTGGAGCGCGCCTCATCCAGGCGCCGTCCTGACGCCGGTTCAGTGCGTTCGAGATCGCTGTCATCAGCCATGGAAGAATTTTACTGCAAAGCTTAAGCTGCAAGAAAAAAACCCGCCAGAGGCGGGTTTTTTGCAGTAGTGCATGCCTTAAAACTGGTAACCGGCGTTGAGGCCGAAGAGCCAGTTGCGGGGCGGTGCAGGTTCGAAGAATTTACGCTGAAGATCTGCAACCCGTACCGAGCCGACATATTTTTGGGCGAACAGGTTTTCGATGCGCAGGAATTCGCTGAAGCTCCAGCCTTTCAGCTGCTGGCTGAATCCGCCGCGCCAGTTGAATACCGTATAGCCATCGGCCGCCCCGTCTTGGGAATCAAAATTGACGTAGGTCTTGCTGAATTTGCGCATTTCGATCGCTGTGGAGAAGCCGCTCGCTCGATGCTTCCAGGACGCTTCGCCATACAGGGTATGACGGTAAGTTCCGGGGATGTTGCCGCCGGAGCGGATGGTTTCCAGGTTGCCGGGGGTGGCTGGATTGCAGGTGGTGGTGCCCGCGCCGCCTGGAATGTTGCAGGCCTGGAAAGGCGAGGTGAATTCGGCGTCCAGCAAGGAATAGGCCAGATAGAATCCGAGCCCGTGGCCGGGACGGCTGTCCAGCGCCAGTTCCAGACCTTTGCGCTCCGTGCTGGGCACGTTTTGATAGACGGTGCGCCCGCCTACCTGCTGGAACACGACGATCTCGTCATCGGTTTTGATCTTGAATAATGCGAGATTGACCAGTGTGGTGGTGCTCAATACTGCCTTGGCGCCGACTTCGTACTGGCGGCTCGTGGCCGGCTTGAGGCCGAAGTTCAGGCCACTGCCGGTAGGGCTGTAGGACAATTCCACAAATGTCGGTGTTTCAAAACTTTTGCCGGCATTGGCGTAGAGGTTGATGCTGTCGGTAAAGCGGAACACTGCACCTATCACCGGCGTGGTTTCGGTATAGGTCACCGATCCGCTGTCGTCGCCATTGATTCCGGCTGCTGCCGTGTCGCGGGTGAAGCGGTCCCTGGCCTTGAAGTTGACCTTGCTATGACGTATCCCGCCGCTCACGGTCCAGCGCGGGTGTAGATCGACCGAGGCTTGCAGATATTCGTCAAAATTGAACAGGTCGTTGTCCTCGTCGCGCCGCAGCGCGCCCTTCACGCCGCATATGCGCCCGCTGGCGCCGCAGACCGTGCCCGAGCCGCCGACGAAATTTTCATAACCCTTGCGCGCGTCATTCATCTGGTCGTAATTGAGGCCGGCAGTAAAGGTGTAGGGGAGTTCGGCGATTTTGCCTGCATGCTCCCATCTCAGGTCGACGCCGCCAAAATCCCGGTCGATGGTGGATACTCCGCCGCCATTCAGGTCGTTGCCGGTTTGCGCGCCAATTGCAGTGGACAGAAACTGCTCGTTCTGGCGGCGTCCGAAATAGCCCATTACGCGCAAAGTGTCGGCTGCGGTCAGGCGATGCTCCAGTGTCGCGCCGACTTGTTCATGGCTACGCGAAACCCGGGTGTCGAAGGTGAGCGCGGCCTGGCTGGCTTGCTTGGGGTTGGCGCGGTATTCCTCCGGCGTCAGGCCTTGTGGGTCGTTGTTGTCGGGCTGGTCCAGCGCGGTGGCGACTATGGTCAGGGAAGTTGATTTGCCTAGGTTGGCCTTGATTTTGCCATGCACGGTATCGCGGCGGGCTTCGGAATGATCGCGGTAGCCATCGGTGCGAAAGGTCGATCCGTTGACGATGTAATTGAAACCGTCATTGTCGCCGCCTAACGTCAGGCTGCCGCGACGCGTGTTGTAGCTGCCAAAGGTGGCGCCGCCGGAAAGCACGGGTTCGTCAGTGCCGTCCTGCGTGAAGATCTGCACCACGCCGCCGGAGGAGTTGCCGTAGAGCGCGGAAAAAGGGCCGCGCAGGAATTCCACACTTTTGGCCGTATCCAGATTGAATGTGCCGGTTTGGCCTTGCCCGTCCGGCATGGTCATGGGGATGCCGTCGGCATAAAGCCTCACGCCGCGTACGCCGAATGCCGAGCGTGCGCCGAAGCCGCGCACCTGGATGGCGAGATCCTGGGCAGGATTGTTACGGTTGTTGACGACGACTCCCGGTACGCGCACGGCGCTTTCGGAAAGGTTGACCTGTAGCTGCCCCTCGCGCAGAGTCTCGCCGCTGATGGCGTCGATCGAAACCGGCAAGTCGAAACTGTTCTGTTCGCTACGCGTGGCTGTTACCACGACCGGGGCGACAACGGTGTCGGGAGTTTTGGGCGGTTCTTCCGCCCAGCCGCAGGTTGCGACAAAAGTGCCGGCAACGGCGCAAGCTAGAGAATTAGGTAAAAACATTGGCATTTTCCAGTCTTGAAGACCACAAAGTCCGCAATTCTACCTGTGCAGCAAGCAAGCAACCATCAGGATTTTCATGAATTCAAATGATTCCGTCCATTAACTGCACCTGGACGGTCATGCCTGCGTCGATATTGCCGCAGCTGTCGGATAGCACGATAAAACAGTTGGCTTCGCTCATCGAGCGCAATACACCTGAGCCCTGGTTGCCGATAGCCTGCACCGTCCATGCGCCGTCATCGCCCAGGCCGAGGGCGCCGCGCTGGAATTCGGTTCTCCCGGGGGTTTTTTTGATGGACGTGATGCACACGGCGTTGAGCAGCGGCGCCGGTTGCGGATTGGCTTGCCCCATCAGCACCAGCATCGCGTCGCGCACGAACTGGTAGAACGTAACCATCACCGAAACCGGATTGCCCGGCAGGCCGAAATAATGAGCATGGCCGATTCTGCCGTAAGCCAGCGGCCGGCCGGGTTTCATCGCGATCTTCCAGAACACCACCTGCCCCAGCTTGTTGAGCAGCTCCTTCATGTAGTCGGCCTCGCCTACCGAGACGCCGCCGCTGGTGAGCACGACGTCGGCGGATTGCGAGGCTTCTATCAACGCTTTTTCCAGCAGTATGGGATCGTCGCGCACCACGCCCATGTCGATGATTTCCACCCCCAGCCGTGACAGCATGCCGTAGATGGTATAGCGGTTGCTGTCGTACACCTGACCGGCTGCGAGAGGCTGGCCGATACTGGCCAGTTCGTCGCCGGTGGAGAAGAAGGCCGCGCGCAGCTTACGGTAAACCCTGACTTCGCCGATGCCGAGCGAAGCGATCAGCCCCAGGTCGGCTGGCCGCACCAGATGGCCGGCCGGCAATACCACTTGCCCCAGCTTGAGATCCTCGCCGGCGAAGCGCCGGTTCTGGCCGGCTTTGGTGCCAGCGCCGAAGGTAATGCGGTCGCCTTCGGCCTGGACGTGCTCCTGGATGATGACGGTGTCGGTCTGGTCCGGCATTACCGCACCGGTCATAATGCGTACGCATTCGCCGCTTCCCACCTTGCCGGCGAAGGTTTTGCCGGCGAAGGCGGTGCCGACGACCTGCAACGAAGCCTGGCCACTTGCGGGCAGGTCGGCGCCGTTCAGGGCGTAGCCGTCCATCGCCGAATTGTCGTGGTTGGGGACGTTGCAGGGCGACAGGATGTCCTGCGCCAATACGCGGCCCAACACGCCGCGCAAATGAATGCTCTCCTGTGCCTGGACCGGTTCCAGATAGGCGCGAATGAAATGGCGCGCCTTGTCCACCGGCATCGAGTCGGGGTCGTAGTCGTCGGCGCAGCTGGCCTGGATGAAATCGGGTTGGGTCATACGGCGGCTCCCTGTAATTTGACGGCGGGCTGCTGGCGTCTCAGCCAGTCCAGCACGAAATCGGCGATGGCGTTCGGATTGTTGAGGTCGAGCACCGGTAGCCGGGTTTGAACCGGGCCGTCGGCGGCGACCGCAATGACATTGGGGTCGCTATCCGCCAACAATGGCTTGTTCAGCGACGGACGAAACACTTCGATCTTGGGAATGGGCTCCTGCTTGAAGCCCTCCACGAGAATCATGTCCACCTGCGCGGTATCCATGTGCGGCAGCAGGTCGAACAGCCCGACCTCGCGCTGGCCTTCGTCGGTGCGCGAGCGCTCGGTGATCAGCGCCCAGCGGTTTTTCGAGCCGAGCAGCATCTGCACGGCGCCGGCTTCGCGCAGGCGGTAGCTGTCCTTGCCGGGGTGGTCGATGTCGAAAGTGTGGTGCGCGTGCTTGACGACAGACAGGCGCACGCCATGCGCTACCAGTACCGGGATCAGGCTGGTGAGCAGCGTGGTTTTGCCGATGCCGCTGCCCCAGGCGCAAAAGCCAAGCAATGGGGTCGCATGCTTCATTTGGCGGCATCCAGTTCTTGCGGGGTGTTGATGTTCATGAAAGCATCCGCTTCATCGTCGAAATTGACCTCGGCCACGCGCAAGGTGGCATACCAGGCGTCGATCTTGCGGCCGCCGTTATCGAGAAAAGCGGTGAGATGCGGCAATACGTCGCGCCGGCACAGGCAGAATACCGGATGAGGCTGGTCAAAAGTAACGGCGACTGCCAACTGGGCATCTTGAGCCTGCAATGCCGACTCCAGGCGAATAACCAGATCATCGGGCAGAAAAGGCGAATCGCAGGGCACGGTAGCCACCAGTTCGCGGCCAGCCTCTGCCAGGCCGGTTTGCAACCCGGCCAGCGGGCCTGCATAGCCGGTCATGGCGTCCGGGATGACACGGTATCCAAGCCGGGCGTAAGCCTCCGTATTCTGGTTGGCGTTGATCAGCAATTCGTCCACCTGCGGTGCGAAGCGGGCGGCGACATGTTCAACCATGGGCTTGCCGTGCAGCAGGACCAAGCCTTTATCAACCCCCCCCATGCGGCGCCCCAGCCCGCCCGCCAATATCATGCCGGTGATCTTCATTTGCGCAAACGGTGCCGCCCCGTGAACAACAGGTAATGGCTGCCCTTGGCGCGGCCGATCAGTGTGATGCCCACCTGCTGCGCGACCTCATAGCCCATCTGGGTGATACCGGAGCGCGAGACGATGAAAGGGATGCCCATCTGCGCCGCCTTGATGACCATTTCCGAGGTCAGCCGCCCGGTGGTGTAGAAAACCTTGTCCGCGCCTTCGATATCATCCAGCCACATGAGGCCGGCAATTGCGTCCACTGCGTTGTGGCGGCCGACGTCCTCGACGTGATAGAGGATTTCGCTGCCCTGGGCCAGCGCGCAGCTGTGCAGGGCGCCGGCGCGTTTGTAGAGGGTGTCGTAATGACGCAGGTTGTCGAGCAGCGCGTACATCGTCGCTTCGGTGAGAACGGCGTCGTCGGGCAGATGCAGATGCTCGAATTCTTCCATGAGGTCGCCGAACATCGTGCCCTGGCCGCAGCCGGTGGTGACGGTGCGTTTTCCGAGGCGTTCGTCCAGGTTCTCGACACCGTGGCGGGTCGTCACCGCGGCTGCCTCGGTTTCCCAGTCCACCTGTACCGCGGCGATTTCCTCGAGGCTTCCCACCATGCGCTGGTTGCGCAGGTAGCCGACGATGAGCGCTTCCGGCGCCGCGCCCAGGGTCATCAGCGTGACGATCTCGCGTTTGTCGACGTACAGCGTGAGCGGGTGCTCGCCGGCGATCTCTACGGCGATTTCACTACCGGTTTCATCCAGGGCAAGAGCGGGAAAGGTTGCCGGTCGGCTGGCCTGGGTCAGCTGCGGACGATAAGCCATTATCCGCCCGTCATTGACATGAACCGCACCACCGACGGCTGCGCGCGCCGGATATCGAAATCGTGGCCCTTGGGCTTGATCTGCATCGAGTCGACGATGGCCTGGCGCAGCGGGGCGTCATCTGTGGTGCCGCGCAGCAATGGCATCAAATCGACCTTATCCTCCTGGCCCAGGCACAGGAACAGCTCACCCTTGCAGGTAATGCGCACGCGATTGCAGTCTTCGCAGAAGTTGTGGCTGTGCGGCGAGATGAAGCCGACCTTGGTGTGTGTGTCCGCGATGCGCCAATATTTGGCCGGTCCGCCCGTGCTTTCGGCACTCGCCAGCATGGTGTATTGCTGCTGCAGGCGTTTCAGCGTCTCGTCGTTGCTGCACCAGGTTTGCCGGCGCGCGTGGTCGACTTCGCCCAGCGGCATTTCCTCGATGAAGGAAATGTCTAGTGGCTGGGTGATTGCAAAATCCACCAGGTCGAACAGTTCATGATCGTTGATGCCATGCATAAGCACGGCGTTGAGCTTGATGTTCTCGAAACCGGCCTTTTGCGCTGCCCGGATGCCGGCCAATACTTTGGATAGATCGCCGACGCGCGTGATGCGGCGGAAAACCTCGGGCTTAAGGCTGTCGAGACTTATGTTGATGCGCCGCACGCCGGCCGCGCGCAAGTCGTCCGCATAGTGCTCCAGTTGCGAACCGTTAGTGGTCAGGGTCAGTTCGCGCAAACCCGGCAGGCGGCCGATGTCCTGGAACAGCTTGAGCGCATCCTTGCGGACTAGAGGTTCGCCGCCGGTAATGCGTACCTTGCCGACGCCCAAATCGACGAACGCACACACCAAGCGAGCGCATTCCTCCAGCGTGAGGATTTCGTCGCGCGGCAGGAACTCCATGTCTTCGCCCATGCAATAGGTACAGCGAAAATCGCAACGATCCGTGATGGAGAGCCGGATGTAGTCGACTTTCCTGCCGAAGCGATCAATGAGGGTGGTGGATGAGGGCACGTTAGCGGTGTGGTGATAAAATAAGGCCGAAATAATGTAATGCGTTAGACAGCATAGCGATTTTATGCGTTTCGCCAGCGTAAAACAACGCCGACGGAACCAAGGTTAATAACCGAGTATTTTACTCAATTATTGCGCGGCGGTCATCATGTCATCCAAGTTTTTGAAAATTCATATCCCGCACGGTACCGAGTCGGCGATAGGCTCGGGCAAAGCGGACCTGCTGGAGGCGATCCAGCGCGCGGGCTCCATCTCCGCGGCGGCGCGCGCGATGGGCATGTCCTATCGCCGGGCCTGGGACCTGGTGGATACCATGAACCGCTGTTTCCTCCAGCCGGTGGTGGAGACGGCAACCGGTGGCAGTCATGGTGGCGGGGCGCAGGTCACGGCATTCGGTCTTGAAGTACTAGGCCGCTATCGCGATCTGGAGCTGAAGGCCAATGCCGCTGTCACTGCCGAAGTCGAAGCGCTGGCAATACTGCTGCGGCCGGTAGAGTAGCCTGATTTCCTGGGGCGTGTTCACACTAATGGTTTTCCCAAGGTATGGGATCTTTGACATTTATCGTTATATACATTTAAATATTCCGTTTCGTTTTGCTTATCTATATATTACGATAACCTTACCTCCGGAGCCCCTCTAAATGATCCCCTTGATCAAGAAGCAATTGCTTTTTGCGGTAGCCGCTGCGCTGGTGCTGCCAACCCTGTCTCTGGCGGATGATTCCGTAACGGATGCCAATGCGCGCATGCAACAACTGGAAAAAATGATGCAGCAGATGCAGCAGCAGCGCGCGGAACAGGATCAGCAACTGCAGGCGCTGAGCAAGGAGCTGATGGCTGTGCAGGATCAACTGGCACAGGCCAGGGAAGGCAAAATGGCCGAGAAGGGCAAGAGTACCGGCAATCCGGTATTTGCTGCTTTCAAGGATGGGCTGGCGTTCGAGGACAGTACCGGAAACTGGAAGCTGCAAATTAATGGGCGAATACAGGCAGATTACCGCACGTATGATCCCACAGAATGGAAGAATGACACTTTCAGCATCCGCAGGGGACGTTTTGGCGGCACATTTTCTTTCCTGAAAGATTTCGCCGTGCGTGTGGAGGGCGAATATGCCAACGATAATACGGGCGCAAAAGGAACGACGGCACTGACCTATGGCTACCTCGACTATACCCATTGGAGCGGAGCGAAAATTCGCGCGGGGCAGTTCAAGCCTTTCTTCGGCTTGGAACGTACGACCAGCACCAATTTCACGGATTTTACAGAGCTCTCGATTGCAACTAACAACGGCAGTATTTTCACTTCAACCTATGATCGCGGCATCATGGTTTATGGTGATCCTGCCCCCTGGCTCAACTACAACGCTTATGTCGTCAATGGCACCGGCCAGAACAACGATGATGTGAACGATTCTAAAGACATCGGCGGCCGCATCAACGCTAACTTCGCCAATCTGGCAGATATTAAAAATGCTGTCATTCATGTCGGCGCTTCTGCCAGCACGGGCAATATCGGTTTTTCCACGTCAGCGGGCAATAGTATCAGTCAAGTTACGGAAGCCAATGGCGCCACGTTCTTTAGCGTAACGGCATTGGGTGGACACAATAGGGCGGATCGTACCCGCTGGGGCTTGGAAACCGCTCTTGCTTATGGCCCGGTCAAGTTCCAGACGGAATACATCGATGCTAATTTTGAAGGCAAGCGCGTGGGCACAGCCCTCCTGACGCCCAATAACACAACGATATTTGATAATGACATCAAAGTTTGGTACGCGGATTTGAACTGGCTGGTAAGCGGTGAAAGCTGGTCGGATAGTTACAAGAGCGGAGTATTCGGCCGTATCCGGCCTAAGCATAATTTCGGTGATAAAGACGGTTGGGGTGCGGTCGAACTGGGCATCCGCTACAGCAAATTTGACGCATCCGACTTTAAGGCGTTGTTGCCGGTCGCGACGGCCAGCACTGCGCTTACCAGCGAGGCCGATGCCTGGACTGCCGGGGCTAAATGGATACTTAATCCCAATGCGCGAATCGTGTTGAACTACACGCACACCAGGTTCGATACGCCAATCACAATAAACGGCAAGGTCGACGACAACGAAGATGCGCTCGTGCTGCGGGCTCAGTATGATTTTTAACGGCTAAGGTGCGAAAAAATGCAACGATTACTTCGGTCATTCATAGGCTTGATTCTTCTTGCGGGGCTGATGGCGCTGCCGGCGCAGGCAACCGACAAGAATATTCTGCGCCTTGCAACAACTACCAGCACCTCCAATTCCGGCCTGCTGGATTACCTGCTGCCCAGGTTCGAGGCCAAGTGCGGCTGCAAGGTGAACGTCATCTCGGTTGGCACCGGCAAGGCACTCAAGCTGGGCGAGGACGGCAACGTGGACGTGGTGCTGGTGCATGCGCGCTCGGCCGAGGATGCCTTTGTCGCCGCCGGGCATGGCATAGACCGGCGCGACGTGATGTATAACGATTTCGTGTTGATCGGCCCCAACAACGATCCGGCCAGAATTAAAAGCGAAAAGGACGTGCTGGCGGCGATGAAGAAGATTGCCGATACCAAATGGAAATTCATCTCGCGCGGGGACGATTCCGGCACCGACCAGATGGAAAAAGGCTACTGGAAGGCGCTCGGTACCAAACCCGAAGAGAATAATGCTCAATCCAGATGGTATGTCTCCGCCGGGCAGGGCATGGGCGAGGTGCTGATGATGGCAGGTGAAATGCGAGCCTATACGCTGTCCGATCGCGGTACCTATATTTCCTATCGCGATAAAATCGGGCTTCCCATCCTGATGCAGGGCGATCCCAGAATGTTCAATCCCTACGGCATCATCGCCGTCAATCCGAAGAAATATCCGGATATCAATTACAAGGGGGCGACCGAACTCATCAACTGGATCACTTCAGCGGAAGGGCAAAAGCTGATCGCCGATTTCAAGGTCGGTGGCGAACAATTGTTCATGCCTTCCGCTAAGTAATTTCCGCAAATGACTCTGGCAGAAGCCGCCCGGCACGCATTCGAGTTATTGCTGGGCGGCGATGCCGCGTTGTGGGGAATCATCTGGATTTCCCTGCGCGTATCCTTGCTTGCGTTGCTGCTGGCGGTCGCACCTGCCGTGGCGTTTGGTTTTGTGCTGGCTACACTCACGTTTCCCGGCCGCCGCCTGCTGATTATCTTGCTGCAGACTTTGCTAGCCTTACCCACGGTGGTGATCGGCCTGCTGCTTTATCTGGTGCTGTCGCGCGTTGGCCCGTTGGGCGAATGGCACTGGCTGTTCACCCAGAAAGCGATGATTCTGGGCCAGGCGCTGCTGGCCTTCCCCATTCTTGCCGCAATGACGCTGACCGCGGTGCAGGGGCTGGATCCCCGCACCGCGGAAACCGCACGCACACTGGGCGCATCGCCGCTACGCGCGGCGTTGACGATATTGATGGAAGCTCGGTTTTCGGTAATGGCGGCAATCGCCAATGGTTTCGGTCGCGTATTGTCGGAAATCGGCTGCGCCATGATGGTCGGCGGCAATATCGCCGGTGCCACGCGCAACATTACCACCGCGATTGCGCTCGAAACCAGCAAGGGCGAGTTCGCGCAAGGTATCGCGCTAGGCACGGTGCTGGTGGCGTTGGCATTGACGGTGAATTTCATCCTCGCCTGGTTGCAGGGCAAGGGGGACATGCGATGACGCTGATGGCAGTACAGGGCTTGCGTAAAGCGCACGGCGAGCGGCTACTGCTGGAAATCGATGCGTTGATGCTGGTGCGCGGCGCAACTTATCTGCTGCTAGGCGAAAACGGCGCCGGCAAGACTACCTTGCTGCGCATTCTGGCCGGTCTGGAGCAGGCACAGAGCGGAGCGTTCGTATTCGACGGCGTACGTTACGATCGCGCGGTCGAACGTGCGCGGCTGGCGCCGCGCATGATCTATCTGCATCAGCATTCCTATCTGTTCCATACCAGCGTGATCGCCAATATCGAATACGGTCTCAAATTGCGCGGGGTGCCGGGTCGGGAGCGCCTGGAACTGGTGCGGAAAGAAATGGAGTGGGCGGGCATTTCCCATTTGGCTGATGTCCCGCCGCAAAAGCTTTCCGGCGGGGAGAAGCAGCGTGTCGCGCTGGCCCGGGCGCGCGTGCTCAAACCGGAATTATTGCTGCTGGATGAACCGACGGCCAACCTGGATGATGTCGCGCGCGAGCAGGTTGCCGATTTGATCCGGCAGATGCGCGACGCCAACAATTGCGTGCTGATCGCGACCCACGACAGGGATTTGATGACGCTGGAAGGCGCGATCCGGCTCAGCCTGGAAAGCAGTCGTTTGAGAATAGGCTGATGGCTTACTGGCGGCGCTGAAACAGCCTGAAGCTTTCGCGCCTATCGTTGGGCCGTTTACCTTCCCAGATCAATCGCCAATCCGATCCCGGATCGATTTTATCCTGGCCGCGCTCGTCCTGAATCAGGTAAAGGTCGCATTCCAGGCGCTGTGCCGTTTCGAAACGCTGTACGCGGATATCGGCATGATAATCCAGCGCGCCGCGTTGCGAATCGCCCAGATCGCGCCCGGTGACGCAGGCGTAGCTTGACGGCAATGCCTTGCGCAGTGACTCGAAAGTCCCTTGATAGCTTTTGGTGGCGTCCAGCCAGGGCAGCCATAGTGTCATTACCAACCCCCATACCATCGTCATGCCTACTGCCCAGTCGGTAACCGCTGCGCGGTTGCTGCGCTTGTTGGCTTTGAAAACCACTGCGGCCCATACCATGGTCAATGCGAGCGCCAACAGAAAGGCCAGCAGGCTGAATTCAGGCACATATGCCAAAGATAATTTGTGCATGCGCTGCGACAGCTTGCCTGGCATGCCGGTCATCATTGCGAACCAGCCCAGCCAGACCAGGAAACCGAAAGTACCGAACAGCATGACGCCGAACCAATCCAGCGCACTGGCAGCGCCGCGGCGCAGCGTATCGACGGCGGGCGTGGCAAGCAGGGCGAGAGGCAATAACAGCGGCAAGGCATGAATATCGCGGCTGCTCGCGCTTATGCCCAGCACGAGAAAAATGACCAGAAAAAACAACAATGGCAACTGGATGGAAGAGCGATCCGGCTTCATGCGCCATAGCGTCCATGCCGCTAGCGGCAGCGCTGGCCAAGCATACCAGCTGAGCGTCTTGGTGAAATATCCGAAAGCGACGCTGCCGGCGGTTTCCGATGCAAGCCATAACTGGAGCAGCGCAGGGGGCTGCTGCTTCAATGCGATCAGCCAGGGAGCAATCCACGGTGAGGCGCTGATAATGGCTGTGCCGAGCACCAGCAGGTGGGAAGTGCGTCGCCAGTGACGAAACAGGAGCGGCAACAGCAGCGCTGTCGCCAGGATGGCTGCAAGCGGCAATAAGCCCTTGGAGAGAAAGCCGATGCCCGCGCCGGTGCCCAGAACCAGGCCTGCGCGCAGCGGTTTGCGAGGCGCGAGCGCCAGCGCATAAAAGGCCATCGCATAGCCGGCCAGTCCTGCGACATCCGGATTCAAAGTGTGAGCGGAAAATACCAGTCCGATCGAAGCCAGGAAGATGAGCGTTGCCTGGCGACCGGAACCCATCCCCCATAGTTCGCGCCCGGTCATGCCGATGAATGTCAGCGTGAGCGCCATCCACATGCCGGTGGCGAGACGAGCCGCATCGTGAGGGGCGAACAGCGGGGAAAACAGCTTGGCAAACACCGCTGCCGAGAGGTAATACAGCGGCGGCTTTTCCAGAAATGGTTCTCCCGCCATCGACGGAACTACCCAACTGCCGCCCTGCAGGAGATGCTTGATGACGCTGATGCTCTGCAGTTCGTCCGGCTTCCACGGGGTATGTCCGACCAAGCCGAAACACACCCAGAGCAGGCAAAGCAGCAACAGCAGATTAGTCTTGGCGCGCTCGCCGATTTTCGGTTTCGGCGTGGCGAAGATGGCTTGCCAGTCATGCTCCATTTCGACCGACATCTTAGTCTTTCCAGGCTTCCACCACGGGCGTGGGACGCTCGCAATAGGCAAGGGATATCTGTTTGAGATCGCTCATATCGTCATTCTAGCAAATGAAAAAGGCAGCCGAAGCTGCCTTTTTCGGGTCTTGCCAATAATTACATGCTGTACTTCTGGCGGAACTTCTCGACACGGCCGGCGGTGTCCACAATCTTTTGCTTGCCGGTGTAGAAAGGATGGCACAGCGAACACACTTCGATATGCAGATCCTTGCAGTTCGTGGAGTGGGTCTTGAAGCTGTTGCCGCAGCTGCAAACAACGCTGATTTCTTCGTAATTCGGGTGGGTTTCGGGCTTCATGCTCTAAATGTCCTTCGATGCTATCGCGGAAAACGTGCAATTATCAATGAATTAACAAAATTATTCAAGGCCTGACTTAATTCGATACTTGACCGGGAGATGTTCAGGCCGGATTGTCGATATCGATGAAGCGGTGCGTCAGCCCGAAATGCGCAGCCAGATGTTCTCCCAGCGCCTTGATACCACCGCGCTCGGTGGCGTGGTGGCCGGCGGCGATAAACGCGACGCCGGATTCCCGCGACAGGTGCACCGTATGTTCTGATACTTCGCCGGTGAGAAAGGCATCGACGCCGAGCTCTATCGCCAACTGCAGGTAATCCTGGGCTGCGCCGGTACACCAGGCGATGCTCCGGATTTGGCGCTGCGGTTCGCCGATGAGCAAGGGTTTATGGCGCAGCGCCCGTTCCACGCGGACACCCAAATCCAAGAGTGTCGACGGTGCTTGCAGGACGCCATATGCGCCGGTCTGCTGTTCGCCGAACCAGCCGTCGATATCGAACCCCAGCTGCTGCGCCAGTTGGGCATTATTGCCTAACCGGGGATGGGCGTCCAGCGGCAAATGGTAGGCGACCAGGTTGATTTCACGTTCCAGCAGGAATTTGAGCCGACGGCGCCGTATGCCGGTAACCGGCAGGGCATCGTTTTTCCAGAACCAGCCGTGGTGCACCAGGATGGCGTCCGCACCGGCCTCCGCGGCGGCTTCGAGCAATTGCTGGCTGGCTGAAACCCCGCTGATGAGCGTTTTTACCTGGGGTCGCCCTTCCACCTGCAAGCCGTTGGGGCAGTAGTCGCGGAAACGCTCGATTTCCAGCAGCTGTCCGGTATAATCCAATAGACTCTTGATTCCCATTTATTGCTCCAGACTCAATAGCTTCCGAGGCATTCGCGTTCCTGAAACCGGCCGGATTCCTGATAAGCTAACGCCAATTATGAAAAAATTCTGGCTCATTTTTACACAAAGCGTCACGATCAGTCTGGGTATCGTTTTTGTAATACAGATTTTTCATCCCGATCTTCTGGCGCGGCGCGAACACATCATCGAAGTGAAGCAGGCGGCTGCCAAACAAGAAATCAATACCGCCGGCTCATATCGGCTGGCCGCACAGCGGGCCATGCCATCTGTGGTTAATATTTTTACCAGCAAAGAACCCGCCAAAACGGTCGATCCCCGCCTGAACGATCCGATACTCAGGCATTTTTTCGGCGATCCCGGCGACGAACCGCCGCAAAAGGAAAACAGCCTGGGTTCCGGCGTCATCGTCAGCGCGCAGGGGCTGATACTTACCAATCACCATGTCGTGGAAACCGCTGACGAGATCGAGGTCGCGCTGGCGGACGGGCGAACCTTGCCGGCCAAGGTGGTGGGTACCGACCCCGAAACCGACCTCGCAGTCATCAAGGTGGATGCGAAGAATCTGCCGGCGATCATCTTCGGCCGTTCGGATCAGCTTGGCATCGGCGATGTCGTGCTCGCGATTGGCAATCCTTTCGGCGTTGGCCAGACCGTAACCCAGGGCATCGTCAGTGCGTTGGGGCGCAATCATCTGGGCATCAATACCTTCGAGAATTTCATCCAGACCGATGCACCGATCAATCCGGGCAATTCCGGCGGAGCGCTGGTCGACATCGAAGGCCACCTGATCGGTGTTAATAGCGCGATCTATTCCCGCAGCGGCGGTTCCATGGGGATAGGCTTCGCCATCCCGGTGAGCCTGGCGCAACAGGTGATGGAGCAGATCGTGCGGCAGGGCAGCGTGACGCGCGGCTGGGTGGGCGTGGAAGCGCAGGATGTCACGCCGGAACTGGCTGAATCCTTTCATCTCAAGGATGCTTCAGGCGCATTGATCGCCGGCATTCTGCGCGGCGGGCCGGCTGACAAGGCGGGCGTGCGGCCAGGCGATATTCTGTTGGAAATCAATGGCAAGAGAATTCAGGATACTTCCGGCATGCTCACCCTGATTTCAGCGCTCAAGCCGAACAGTTCCGCTACGCTCAAGGTCATGCGCAACGGCGTGGAAAAATCGCTGACTGCGACGATCGGACGCAGACCCAAACCGGAAGCGGCGCAGCAAAACTAAACGCTCAGACTGCTTGGCGATTCCGGCCCATCAGCCGCGCAGCTAGTATTCCGGCTTCGTAAAGCAGCCATAGCGGCACCGCCAGCATGATCTGCGACACCACGTCGGGCGGCGTGAAAATGGCGCCGATGACGAAAGCGCCGACGATCACGTAGGAACGAACCTCCTGTAGCACCTGCACGCTCACGATGCCCATGCGCACCAGCACCACGACCACCACCGGCACCTCGAATGCGAGGCCGAAGGCAAGAAACAGCGTAATGACGAAATCCAGGTAATTGCCGATGTCCGTCATGACCGCGACACCGGCCGGCGCGGTACCGACGATGAAGCCGAAAATCACCGGAAATACCAGGAAATAGGCGAAAGCCATCCCTGTCAGAAACAGCAGCGTGCTGGTGACAACCAGCGGCAGCACGAAACGCCTTTCGTGAGCATAAAGCCCCGGTGCGATGAAGCTCCATGCCTGGTATAGCGTGTAAGGCAGCGACAGCACTACGGCGGCCAGCATTGCGACTTTCATCGGCACAAAAAACGGCGTCGTCACTGCCGTGGCGATCAGCTTGCCGCCGGCCGGGAGCCGTGACAGCAAAGGCTGCGCCAGTAGCGAATAAAGCTTGTTGGCGAAAGGGAAGAGGCAGATGAAGGTCAGCAGGAAGCCGACCACCATATGCAACAATCGATCGCGTAACTCGATCAGATGGGCGATAAAGGTTTCCTGCTCGCTCATGTTGGGGATTCGGGCTTGTCCGGCGCGTTGATATCCGTAGCAGTTTTGATGGAGTGCTCCATTTTCCCTGCTTCGGCCGCTACGTCGGACTTGACATCGAGGATGCTCTGCCGCGTTTCTTCTTCCAGTTTACGCATGTCTTCCATGCGCATTTCGCGCTCGATGTCCGCTTTCACCGATGACACGTAACGCTGCAAACGCCCCGTCAACAGTCCCAGCGTGCGTGCTACCTTGGGCAGTTTCTCCGGGCCGATCACAATCAGCGCCACAACGGCGATGACCAGAATTTCCGAGAAGGCGACGTCAAACATGCAAAATGAGGCAGTGCCGGCTTAATCGACTGAAGCTGGCGTCGTCGTTTTATTGGCTTTTGGTTTTTTGGGTGACTTCGCCTTCAATGACGGAGCCATCGGGTTTCTGTTCCACTTTGGGTGCAGCCTGCTCTTCGCGCATCGCATCCTTGAAGTTTTTCACCGCGCCACCGAGATCTCCGCCGATATTGCGTAATTTCTTGGTGCCGAAAATCAGCAGAACGATAACCAGAACTATCAGCCAATGCCAAATACTGAACGATCCCATTTGTTTCTCCTATGACCTGCTCAAGTTTTAGGCAGCGCCGCACTGCCGCCGAATATATGGAAATGCAAGTGGAAGACTTCTTGTCCACCGCCTGTTCCGGTATTGATCATGGTACGGAACCCCGTACCCAGGCCTTGTTCTTTTGCCAGCCGGCTGCCCAGCAACAGCATTTTTGCCAACAGCGCTGCATGTACTTCGCTGCATTCATTCAGGCTTTCCACATGCAGTCTGGGCATCAGCAAAAAATGCACCGGAGCAATGGGGCGGATGTCGTGGAAGGCGATTACCTCGTCGTCTTCGTAAAGTTTTTTGCTGGGAATTTCGCCCTTGGCGATTTTGCAGAAAATACAATCGCTCATTGGTCTTTCCTCGCTGCTTTTTCTGTAATTCCGGACAGGCCTTCACGCCGGGCCAGTTCGTTCAGCACGTCGTTTGGATGCAGGCCCGCATTGGCCAGCATCACCAGCGTGTGGAACCACAGGTCGGCGGTTTCATAAACGATCTGCTCGCGGTCGCCGCCCTTGGCCGCGATGATGGTTTCAGCGGCTTCCTCGCCCACTTTCTTCAGGATGCTGTCGGTGCCCCTGGCGTACAGCTTCGCCACGTAGGACGACTGCGGGTCGGCGTGTTTACGCGCTTCCAGCGCTTCGGCCAGACGGTCGAGGATGTCACTCATGACGATAAATGTCCTCTGGATTCTTCAGCACCGGCTCATCCGTGACCCACTGCTTTTCTTCCAGTTTCTGGAAAAAGCAGCTATGACGGCCAGTATGACAGGCAATGCCGCCCAACTGTTCCACCGTCAGCAGGATTACGTCTTCGTCGCAATCCAGGCGGATTTCCCTCACCTGCTGTACATGGCCGGACTCCTCGCCCTTGTGCCACAGTTTCTTGCGGGAGCGCGACCAGTACACCGCATGGCCGGTTTCGACGGTCAACCTGAGCGCCTCGCGGTCCATCCAGGCGAACATCAGTACCTTGCCGGTACCGGCTTCCTGCGTGATGACCGGCACCAGCCCGTCATGCGTCCAGTTGACCTTGTTGAGCCAGCTTTCGGTCATAGTCTCACCTCGATGCCATGCTCTCTCATGTATTGTTTAGCCTGCAGTACCGAATATTCGCCATAGTGGAAAATGCTGGCGGCCAGCACCGCATCCGCGCCGCCTTGCTTGACGCCTTCCACCAGGTGATCCAGATTGCCGACGCCGCCGCTGGCGATGATGGGCACTTCCACCGCGTCGCTGATGGCGCGCGTCAGTTCCAGGTCGAAGCCGCTTTTGGTGCCATCGCGGTCCATGCTGGTGAGCAGGATTTCGCCGGCGCCCAGTGCCGTCATGCGCTGCGCCCATTCTACCGCGTTCAAGCCGGTGGGTTTGCGGCCGCCGTGGGTGAAGACCTCCCAATGATCGCCGACGCGCTTGGCGTCGATTGCCACGACGATGCACTGCGAGCCGAAGCGGCCGGCGGCGTCTGCCACCAGTTGCGGATTGACCACCGCGGCGGTGTTGATGCTGACCTTGTCGGCACCGGCGTTGAGCAGGTTGCGCACGTCTTCCACCGCGCGCACGCCGCCGCCCACGGTCAAGGGGATGAATACCTGCGAGGCGACGGCTTCGACGATATGGAAAATCAGGCCGCGATTGTCCGAGCTGGCGGTGATGTCGAGAAAGGTCAACTCGTCGGCACCTTGTTCATCGTATCTTCTGGCAATCTCCACCGGATCGCCGGCATCGCGCAGCTCGACGAAATTCACACCCTTGACCACGCGGCCGCAAGTGACGTCCATGCAGGGAATGATGCGTTTGGCTAAGCCCATGAAGCAGATTCCATCAGCCACTCAATTCGTTGGCCAGCGCCTGGGCAGCAGCGAAGTCCAGCGTGCCTTCGTAAATCGCGCGGCCGGTGATGGCGCCCATGATGCCTTCGCTTTCCACTGCGCAGAGGCGCTTGACGTCTTCCAGGTTGGTGATGCCGCCGCTGGCGATGACCGGAATCTTCAATCCTTGCGCCAAAGCCACTGTGGCTTCGATATTGACGCCGGTGAGCATACCGTCGCGGCCGATGTCGGTATACACCACGGCTTCGACGCCGTAGCCTTCGAATCTGCGGGCCAGGTCGAGCACGTCATGGCCGGTCAGCTTGGACCAGCCGTCCACCGCGACCTTGCCGTCCTTGGCATCGAGGCCAACGATGATATGGCCGGGGAAGGCATCGCAGGCTTCGTGCAGGAAACCTGGATTTTTCACCGCGGCGGTACCGATGATGACGTATCTGATGCCGTCGTCCAGATAGCGCTCGATAGTATCCAGATCGCGTATGCCGCCACCCAGCTGGATCGGAATCTCGCCGCCCACCGCATCGACGATGGCCTTGATGGCGGCTTCATTGACCGGCTTTCCGGCAAACGCGCCATTGAGGTCCACCAGATGCAGGCGCTGCGCGCCTTGTCCTACCCAGGTGGCAGCCATGGCGCCCGGGTCTTCCGAAAACACCGTGGCATCTTCCATGAGCCCTTGCTTGAGTCGTACGCAATGGCCGTCTTTGAGATCGATCGCGGGGATGATGAGCATGGTAGTGTTATTGAATGCTTAGGGACGTCCGTCCCAGTTGACGAAGTTGGAAAGCAGCGCCAACCCGGCTTGCTGGCTTTTTTCCGGGTGGAACTGTACGGCAAAAATATTGTTGCGCGCTACCGCACTGGCAAAACGGAACGGATATTCCGTCCAGGCGCCGACCAGGGTCGGATCGGCCGGGTCGACATAATAGCTGTGGACGAAGTAGAACCGTGCGTCGCGATCGATGCCGGCCCACAGCGGGTGATCCATCGCCTGCATCACCTGGTTCCAGCCCATGTGCGGCACTTTGAGTTTGGCGCCATCGGCATCCGACATGCCTGACGGGAAGCGCCGTACGCGCCCGGCCAGTATGCCCAGACCATCGACATTGCCTTCCTCGCTGTGCTCGAACAGCAGCTGCTGGCCGATGCAGATACCGAGAAATGGCTTGCTCGCCGCGGCGTCAACCACGGCAGCGCGCAATTCTCGGCTGTCCAGTTCGCGCACGCAGTCCGGCATCGCGCCTTGTCCAGGGAACACCACGCGCTCGGCAGCCGCGATCACGGCCGGGTCGCTGCTGACGGTTACCGTCTTGCCGCCGGCGACATGTTCCAGCGCCTGCGATACCGAACGCAGATTGCCCATGCCATAGTCTATGACTGCAATGTCACTCATGATGGATAGCTGTCAGCTTTTGGCGATCAGCAAAAAATTAAGCATATCTGGTGTTGGCTGCAAGCTCTGCTGATGGCTATTTACAAACTTCCCTTGGTGGATGGCGTCACGCCCGCCATGCGCGGGTCGGCTTCCACCGCCATGCGCAACGCGCGGCCGAACGCCTTGAACACGGTTTCCGCCTGGTGGTGGGCGTTGTTGCCGCGCAGGTTGTCGATGTGCAATGTGATCAGGGCGTGATTGACGAAACCCTGAAAGAACTCATGGATCAGGTCGGCGTCGAAATTGCCTATCATCGCACGGGTGAATTTGACGTCGTATTGCATTTCCGGCCGGCCGGAAACATCGATCACCACGCGCGACAAAGCTTCGTCCAGCGGTACATAGGCGTGGCCGTAACGGCGGATGCCTTTCTTGTCGCCGATCGCCTTGGCGAACGCCTGGCCCAGTGTGATGCCGATGTCTTCCACGGTGTGGTGGGCGTCGATATGCAAATCCCCTTGTGCGCTGACATCGATATCCATGATGCCGTGGCGCGCGACCTGGTCCAGCATGTGGTCGAGAAAACCGAGCCCGGAAGCGAGGTTGGCCTTGCCCGAACCGTCCAGATTGAGGGAAACGGAAATCTGGGTTTCCTTGGTGTTGCGGGTTATCTGGGCTTGACGCATCTGAAAGTAAATTCTAAGTCGCTGAAATTTTTATTCATTCTACCCCAACATGGTCAAACGGATAAAGCATCGTCCGGCCATCAGGCAATAATTTCGCGCAGCGCGTTCACCAGCGCCGCGCACTGGGCGTCGGTGCCTATCGTTATACGCATGAACGGCGCGATGCGCGACGGCTGTTTGAAATGCCGCACGATGATGCTGCGTTCGCGCAGGCTGGCAGTCAAGGCTGCGCCGTCATGCGCCGGGTGACGCGCAAAAATGAAATTGGCGGCGGACGGCAGTACTGCGAAGCCCAGCATTTCCAGTTCGGCTACCAGTTTGTCGCGGCTGGCGATCACCTTGCCGCGCGTCTCGTCGAACCATGCCTGGTCTTGCATCGCGGCAACCGCGCCGGCCTCGGCAAAACGGTCCAGCGGATAGGAGTTGAAACTGTCCTTGACCCGGGTCAGAGCCTCGATCAAATCCGCATGTCCCACCGCATAGCCCACGCGCAGCCCGGCCAGCGAGCGCGCCTTGGACAGCGTGTGGACCACCAGCAACTGCGGGTAGCGCGCCGCCAGCCCGACTGCCGATTCGCCGCCGAAATCGACGTAGGCCTCGTCGATCACCACCACCGAGTCGGCATTCGCCTGTAGCAGACGTTCGATCTCGGAAAGTGCCAGCAGCCTTGCCGTGGGGGCATTCGGGTTGGGGAAAATGATCCCGCCGTTAGGTTGCAGATAGTCGTCGACGCGAATTTCGAATGCTTCGTTCAGCGGCAGCTGGCGGTAGGCGATGCCATATAGCCCGCAATACACCGGATAAAAGCTGTAAGTGATGTCCGGAAACAGAATCGGCGCATCGTGCTTGAGCAGCGCCTGGAAAGCATGCGCCAGTACTTCATCGGAGCCGTTGCCGACGAACACCTGTGCCGGCGTTACGTGATGGTAATCGGCGATGGCCTGGCGCAGGCGGCCGCTGTTGGGGTCCGGATAGAGGCGCAGCGTATCTCCCGCTTCCGCCCGCAATGTTTCCAGTACCTTGGGGCTGGGGCCGTAAGGGTTTTCGTTGGTGTTGAGCTTGACCAGGTCCGGCAGCTTGGGTTGTTCGCCCGGCACATAAGGGGTAAGGTCGTGGACGACCTGGCTCCAGAATTTACTCATCCCGGCCCCATGAACAGCTAACCGCCGATGAACGCCGATAAACGCCGATCACTACGGGAGTTGTAGAGAATCGCATATTGGTATTCAGCATTTCTGCAGCGGCACCAGTCCTCGATTGTCGAGGCATGATTTTGCTTTTGAATTTCATCGGCGTTTATCGGCGGTTAGGTCAAGGTTTTAACCGATACTCCGCGGAACGGGCGTGCGCTTGCAGGCCTTCGCCGTAAGCCAGCGTGGTAGCGACGCGGCCCAGCGTCTGTGCGCCGGCTTCCGATACCATGATCAGGCTGGAACGCTTCTGGAAGTCGTACACCCCCAGCGGCGAGGAGAAACGTGCGGTGCGCGAGGTCGGCAATACGTGGTTGGGGCCGGCGCAATAGTCGCCCAGCGATTCGCAAGTCTGGCGGCCCATGAAAATCGCGCCCGCGTGCTTGATCTTTTTGGTCAGCGCCACCGGATCGTCTACCGACAGTTCAAGGTGTTCCGGTGAGATGTAGTTGGCGATTTCGGCTGCTTCGTCGAGATCGCGCACCTGGATCAGCGCACCGCGATCCAGCAGCGAGGTGGCGATGATTTCCTTGCGCGGCATTTCGGTAATCAGCCGGTTGATGCTGGCCGCGACGCGGTCAAGGAAATCGCCGTCCGGCGACAGCAGGATGGCCTGCGCCAGTTCGTCGTGCTCGGCTTGCGAGAACAGGTCCATCGCCACCCAGTCGGGGTTGGTCTTGCCGTCGCAAATGACTAAAATCTCGGACGGCCCGGCCACCATGTCGATGCCCACCACGCCGAATACGCGGCGCTTGGCGGCGGCCACGTAGGCGTTGCCGGGGCCGACGATCTTGTCCACCTGCGGCACGGTTTCTGTACCGTAAGCCATCGCCCCCACCGCCTGCGAACCGCCGATGCAGAACACGCGGTCGACGCCACATACCGCGGCGGCGGCCAGTACCAGCGGATTACGCTCGCCGTCTGGCGTCGGGACGACCATAATTAACTCACCCACGCCGGCAACCTTGGCCGGGATCGCGTTCATGAGCACGGAAGACGGGTAAGCCGCCTTGCCGCCCGGCACATAGAGGCCGACGCGGTCGAGCGCGGTGACCTGCTGGCCCAGCATGGTGCCGTCGGCTTCGGTGTAGCTCCAGGAGGACATCAGCTGCTTCTCGTGGTAGACGCGCACGCGCTCGGCTGCCAGCTTGAGCGCTTCGCGCTGCTCGGCCGGCAGCCCGCCCAGGGCCTCGGTAAGCCGCGCCTGTGGCAATTCGAGGTCGGATAACTGGTCGGCGCTGACGCGGTCGAAGCGCCGCGTGTATTCCAGCACCGCCGCGTCGCCGCGCGTTTTTACGTCCCTGAGAATATCGGCGACCACCTGGTCGATCTTGTCGTCCTGCGCGCCCTCGAAAGCCAGCAACTGATGCAGCGAGGCCTCGAAGGTGGTGTCGGTGGTCGAATAGCGTCTGATTTTCAGCATAAGGGCTCCTAACCCTGTTTTTGTGCCACAACTGTGGCAAATGAATCGATGATCGGCTGGATCTGCGTACGCTTGAGCTTGAGCGACGCCTGGTTGACTACCAGGCGCGAGCTGATCGGCATGATCTCTTCCACTGCTTTCAAATTGTTGGCGCGCAAGGTGCTGCCGGTGCTGACCAGGTCGACGATGGCGTCCGCGAGGCCCACCAGCGGTGCCAGTTCCATCGAACCGTAGAGCTTGATCAGATCTACGTGCATGCCCTTGCCGGCAAAATGCTCGCGCGCGGTTTTGACGTACTTGGTGGCCACTTTCAGCCGGGCGCCGCTGCGTACCGAGCCGAAATAATCGAAGCCTGCCTGTACCGCCACCATCATTTTGCATTGGGCAATTTTCAGGTCCAGCGGCTGGTAGAGACCGCTACCGTCATGCTCGTAAAGCACGTCGCGGCCGGCAATGCCCAGATCAGCCGCGCCGTATTGCACATAGGTCGGCACGTCGGTGGCGCGCACGATGATGAGCCGCACGTCGTCGCGGTTGGTCGGCAGAATCAGCTTGCGCGAGGCCTCCGGATCTTCCAGCGGCACGATGCCGGCCGCTTCCAGCAGCGGCGTGGTTTCTTCGAAAATACGGCCCTTGGACAGGGCGATGGTGATCTGGCTCATATTGTTCGTTAGTGTACCCGTTTGATGCGCGCACCCAAGGCCGACAGTTTTTCCTCGATGCGCTCGTAGCCGCGGTCGATATGATAAATCCGTTCTATCATGGTGTCGCCGCGCGCCACCAGTCCGGCCAGCACCAGGCTGGCGGAAGCGCGCAAATCGGTCGCCATCACCGTGGCGCCGTCCAGATGCGGAGCGCCGCGCACAATGGCGGTGTGGCCATCCACCTCGATGTCGGCGCCCAGCCGGCGCATTTCCTGTACATGCATGAAACGGTTTTCGAAAATGGTCTCGGTGACGCGCGCGATGCCGTCGGCAACGGTGTTGAGCGCCATGAACTGCGCCTGCATGTCGGTGGGGAACGCGGGGTGGGGCGCGGTGCGTACGTTGACCGATTTTAGCGTACCGTGACGCTGGATGCCGATGGAGTCGGCATCATGCTCCACGTCGGCGCCGGCTTCGCGCAATTTTTCGATCACTGCCTCCAGCAAGTCGGCGCGCGCATTGGCGAGCCTGACCTTGCCGCCGGTCATTGCCGTCGCCACCAGATAGGTGCCGGCCTCGATGCGGTCGCACACGACCCGATGTTCCGTGCCGTACAGGCGTTCCACGCCATGTATCGTGATCACGTCGCTGCCGGCGCCCTCGATGCGCGCGCCCATCTTGATCAGGCACTCGGCCAGGTCGATGACTTCCGGTTCGCGCGCGGCGTTTTCCAGCACCGTGGTGCCGTCGGCCAGCGCGGCTGCCATCATCAGGTTTTCGGTGCCGGTGACGGTGACCAGATCGGTGAAGATGCGCGCGCCCTTGAGACGGTCGGCCCTGGCCTCGATATAACCGTGCTCGATATGGATCTCGGCCCCCATCGCCTGCAGGCCCTTGATGTGCAGGTCCACCGGGCGCGAGCCGATCGCACAGCCGCCGGGCAGAGATACCCGCGCATGGCCGAAGCGCGTCAGCAGCGGGCCCAGCACCAGGATGGACGCGCGCATGGTTTTCACCATCGCGTACGGCGCCTCGGGCGTGTGGATGTCGCCGGCATCCAGTTCGACGTTCATGCGCTCATCCACGGCGATGCGCATGCCCATGTGGCCCAGCAGTTCCAGCATCGTGGTGACATCGCGCAGATGCGGCACCGCGGAAAGCCGCAGCGGCTGTTCGGCCAAAAGCCCGGCGCAAAGTATCGGCAGGGCGGCGTTCTTGGCGCCGGAAATGCGGATTTCGCCGTTGAGCGGCACTCCTCCCTGAATTACCAGCTTATCCATCAGGTAGCGGCGGCCTCCAGCAATTTTTGCAGTTCGCCCTGCTGGTACATTTCGCGCATGATATCGGCACCGCCGACGAATTCACCGTTGATGTAGAGTTGCGGGATGGTTGGCCAGTTGGCGTAGGCCTTGATGCCTTCGCGGATTTCCGGGTCGGCCAGCACATCCACCGTCACCAGGCCTTGTACGCCGCAGGCCTTGAGCATCTGCACCGCCGCGCCCGAGAACCCGCATTGCGGAAACTGCGCCGTGCCTTTCATGTACAGCACTACCGAATTGCTGCTTACCTGCTGTTTGATGCGTTCCTGTACGTCCATGATTAATTCTCCGAAGTCATTTCATTGGCATTGCGCGCCCACGCCTCCGGCGTGTAAGTGCGTAGAGAAAGCGCGTGGATTTCCTCGCGCATCCGTTCGCCTAATGCTTTATAGACGAGCTGATGCTGCTGCACCATGTTTTTCCCCGCGAACTGGGGGCTGACGACGACCGCTTCGAAATGCTGGCCGTCATTGCCGTGTACCGCGACAAAATCGCAGGGCAGGCCCTGCATGATGTAATTCCTGAGTTGTTCCGACGTCAACATGAGATCACCCCCGCAATTTGTAACCGCGCTTGAGCAGAAGCAAAGTCGACCATGATAAAGCCAAAAAACATAGAGAGACAATCGACAAGCTTATCCAGGGGGAAATGTCGCCCTGGCCGAAAAAGCCGTAACGGAAACCGTCAATCATATAAAAGAACGGGTTAAGGTGCGACACCTTTTGCCAGAATGGCGGCAGCGAATGGATAGAATAAAATACGCCGGATAAAAACGACAGTGGCATGATGATGAAATTCTGGAATGCCGCCAGCTGGTCGAATTTGTCCGCCCATATGCCGGCGATGATCCCCAGTGCGCCCAGCATCGCGCTGCCTATCAGCGCGAACGCCAGGATCAGCAGCGGATGCGCCAGCGGCAGGTCGACCCAGAACAGCGCCATCAGGTATACGCTGGCTCCCACCACCAGGCCGCGCACTATCGCAGCCGCCAGGAAAGCCACAAAAAACTCCCAATAGGACAACGGCGTCAGCAGCAGGAATACGATGTTGCCCATTACCTTGGACTGGATCAGGCTGGAAGAGCTGTTGGCGAACGCATTCTGCAGCAGCGACATCATCGTCAGGCCGGGGATCAGGAACGCGGTGTAGCTGACGCCCGGATACACCTGCACATGCGATTCCAGCACATGCGAAAAAATCAGCAGGTAGAGCAGTGCGGTCATTACCGGCGCGGCCACGGTCTGGAAGCTCACCTTCCAGAAACGCAGCAGTTCTTTCTTGAACAGGGTGTACAACCCGCGCATCAATGCCTCCCCACGATTTCGACAAATACATCCTCGAGGTCGGCTTCTGTCAGCCTGAGGTCTTCCACGGCGATTCCCGCAGCGCGCAATTCCGCCAGGACGTATTCGATTTGCACCGCTTCATTCAATGCCAGCGTGAAATAATCGCTTTCCTTGCCGCGCAGCAGCGGCACCAAGGTGTCGGGCAATCTGTCTTGCGCCAGTTTGATTTTAAGCTGCCTGGACTGAAAACGGTCAAGCAGATTGCGCGTCGAATCCAGGGCGACGATTTCTCCCTGCTTCATCATTGCCACGCGCGAACACAGGGTTTCGGCTTCTTCCAGGTAATGCGTGGTCAGTATGATGGTATGGCCTTCGCGGTTGAGGCGTTTGATGAATTCCCACAGCATCTGGCGTAATTCGACATCGACGCCGGCGGTGGGCTCGTCCAGCACCAATACCGGCGGTTTGTGCGCCAATGCCTGGGCGATCAGCGCGCGTCGTTTCATGCCGCCGGAAAGCGCGCGCATGTTGGTGCCGGCCTTGTCGGCGAGGCCCAGCCCCTCCAGGATTTCATCTATCCATGGGTCGTTTTCCGGCCCGCAGCCGAAATAGCCGGCCTGGAAACGCAGCATTTCGCGCACGTTGAAAAACGGGTCGAATACCAGCTCCTGCGGGACTACGCCCAATATTCTGCGCGCGGCGCGGTAGTCTTCGACTACGTCGTGCCCCAGTACCGAAAGGCGGCCGCCGCTGGGGCGCAACAAGCCCGCCAGCAGGTTGATCAGCGTGGATTTTCCGGCACCGTTGGGGCCCAGCAGCGCAAAAAACTCGCCCTGCTCGATCGCGAGGTCGATGCCGCGCAAGGCATGCAGCTTGCCGAAGAATTTATGGACCTGTTCGATCTTGATGGCGGGGGGCATAACGGGGTGCGGCCAAAAAGGCCGAAGAAATCAATGAGCCGAGGCAGTCCGTTGCGGAATCAGATCGAGCACGCCATACAGCGTGGATAGGCTCACCAATATCTGGGGCAGGTTGCTGTAAACCATGCTGGCCTGTTGTGCATGCGCCTGGCGCAGCCATTCGAACATCAGGCCGATTGAGGCGGAGTCGGCCTCTTCGACTTCGCCCAGGTCGACTTCAATGTTGCCTTTAAGCAAAGGCAGGGTTTCCGCCAGCAAGGCGCAGACGGTTTCCGTCGTCATCGCGCCTTTGACGATGAGACGATGGCCCTGCTGTTCGATCAGTGCCATGCGGAATCAGCCCTGTTTCTTGTCCGACGCAGAAGCCGTGCCTTGCTTGTTCTTGTCCGCCAGCTTCTGGATCAGTCCATCCATGCCGCCCTGCTTGATCTCGCTGGAGAACTGGCCGCGATAGTTGGTGACCAGGCTGACACCCTCGATCACGACGTCGTACACCTTCCAGCCGTCGTCACGCTTTTGCAGCGAATAATCCACCAGTACCGGAGGTCCGCCCGGCTGTACGATTTGCGTCTTGACGGTAACGTCGGTATCGCCGGGGGCGGCGCGCAAAGGCTTGTATTCGATGGCCTGGTTACGGTACTTGGCCAGCGCGGAAGAATAGGTGCGCACCAGCAAGGTACGGAATTCGCTGACGAACTGCGTTTGCTGCTCCTTGCTTGCCTTGCTCCAATTACGCCCTAATACGATCTTGGACATGCGCTCGAAGTCGAAATGCGGCAGGATTTTTTCTTCCGTCAGCGCGACGATCTTTTTCATGTCGCCGGCCTGGATATCCTTGTCCTTCTTGATGACGTCGATGACTTCGGTAGCGGTATTTTTTACCAGCGCGTCGGGCGGGATGATGTCACCTGCCGATGCAGTGCTCGATATGATCATGGCGGTCGCCGCCACGAGGGTGCTAATCAGTTTCATTTGGAATCTGCTTTCTTTTCGTTGCCTTCGGATGCTTTGCTGTAGAGGAACTGGCTGATGAGTTTTTCCAGGACGACAGCGCCTTGCGTAAGCTTGATTTTATCACCGTTCTTCAGCATTTCGGTGTCGCCGCCGGCTTCCAGCCCGACGTACTGTTCGCCCAGCAGGCCGGAAGTGAGAATGCTGGCATTGGTATCCTTGTCGAAATGATACTTGGTGTCGACTTTCATCGTAACCAGCGCCTCTTTTTTATCATCGTCGAAGTTGATTTCCGAAACCCGGCCTACCACCACGCCGGCGCTCTTGACCGGTGCGCGCGCTTTCAGTCCGCCGATATTTTCGAAATAGGCGGAAACGGTATAGGTTTCCCCGACATTCAGCGAGGTGAGGTTGCCCACTTTCATCGCCAAGGCCATCAATGCGGCTATTCCTGCCACGACAAAAAGTCCCACCCACAAATCTATGGTCGCCCGTTCCATCAGTTTCCTCCGTGTATCATGAACGACGTCATTATGAAATCCAGCCCCAGCACCGCCAGCGATGAGTTCACCACGGTGCGGGTAGTAGCGCGGCTGACCCCTTCGGCGGTCGGCGGCGCGTCATAGCCTTCGAACAGCGCGATGATGGTGCAAGCAACGCCGAACACCATGCTTTTGATGACACCGTTGACGATGTCCTCGCGGAAATCCACGTTCGCCTGCATCTGCGACCAGAATGCGCCGTCATCGATGCCGATCAGCGGCACCGCCACCAGAAATCCGCCGAATACGCCGGTCAGGCTGAACAACGCGGCCAAGAGCGGCATCGAAATCACGCCGGCCCAGAAGCGCGGGGCGACGACGCGGGCGATGGGGTTGACCGCCATCATTTCCATCGCAGACAGCTGTTCGGTCGCTTTCATCAGGCCGATCTCGGCAGTGATTGCGGTGCCTGCGCGGCCGGCAAACAGCAGGGCAGTCACCACCGGGCCAAGTTCCCTCACCAGAGATAATGCCACCAGCACGCCAACAGCCTCCGACGAGCCGTAGCGCTGCAGGGTGTTGTAGCCTTGCAGACCAAGCACCATGCCGACAAACAGCGCCGATACCAGAATGATGATCAGCGACAGCACGCCGGTAAAATAGATTTCCTTGATGACCAGCGGAAAACGGCGAAAGCTCTCGCCGGAACAGGTCAGCGAGTATAAAAAGAAGCGTGCGGCAAATCCCAGCCTGTGGACACGATCCACGGTGCGATGGCCGATGCCGCGTATGGTGTTGACTAAACGCTCAAGCATGCGCACCCCGCAATAGATCCTGCCGATAATCCGGCGCATTGTAATGGAAAGGTACGGGACCGTCTGCTTCTCCATGCACGAACTGATGCACGAACGGCAGTGCGGACTGGCGCAGATCGTCCGGCGTGCCTTCCGCCACTACGCGGCCGGCGGACACGAAATAGACATAATCCACCATCGCGAATGTCTCGTGCACGTCGTGCGTGACGATGATCGAGGTTGCGCCCAGTGCATCGTTGAGGCTGCGGATCAGGTTGAGAATGACGCCCATCGAGATGGGGTCCAGCCCGGCGAATGGTTCGTCGTACATGATAATGGAAGGATCGAGCGCTACCGCCCGTGCCAGCGCCACGCGCCGCGCCATGCCGCCGGAAAGTTCGGAAGGCATCAGGTCGCGTGCGCCGCGCAAGCCGACCGCATGCAGTTTCAGCAACACCAGGTCGCGGATAATGGATTCCGGCAGATTGGTGTGCTCGCGCATCGGAAAGGCTACGTTGTCGAACACGGAAAGATCGGTGAACAGCGCGCCGAACTGGAACAGCATGCCCATCTTGCGCCGCAGCTGGTAAATGCCGGCATCGTCCTGCTCATGCACGATTTTGCCGGTGACTCTTACCGCGCCGGTCTTGGGCTTCAGCTGGCCGCCGATCAGCCGCAGCAAGGTCGTCTTGCCGGACCCGGACCCGCCCATGATGGCTACCACCTTGCCGCGTGGAAAGCGCATGTTGATGTCCTGATGCAGCAGACGATTGTTATAGGAAAACGACAGATTGTCGATTTCAACGATATTGTCAGTCATGGTCGCGGCATTTTAATCTAAAACGCCGGAATGTGGCAGGGCTGGAATATATCCATAAGGGGCCGGAAACTCCATGTGGGCGCGTGATAAAATTGCGCTTGGGAAAGTTGGCCAGACAGTCGCTGCCCGCCGCCTGGCGGGGAGAGGAAAGTCCGGGCTCCGTAGAGCGGGATGACGGCTAACGGCCGTACGCAGCAACCCTGGGTTGCAAAACCTGAGGGCCAAGGCGAGGAATAGGGCCACAGAGACGAGTAAGCCGCGGTTCGCCGCGGTGGACGTGAAACGCGGTAACCTCCATCCGGAGCAAGGCCAAATAGGGAAACGATGGCGTGGCTCGCGCTGTTTCCGGGTAGGCTGCTTGAGCGCGTAGGCAACTGCGCACCTAGAGGAATGACTGTCCACGACAAAACCCGGCTTATCGGCCAGCTTTCCCCTTTCGTTTTGTCCCCGCGCAAGCATGGGCAACATAGCGGCGTATCCTGATAAATTACTTTCAAATAATTTTCTATCTCATTAATTTTTAAGCATAAATATTTTATCGGATTTTGCTCGTAAGTAATTGAGCCGAAAAGGAAAAATACCGAGAAAGGGCTTGCATAGCCCATTTTTTTTATCTATAGTGGGTGGAAGTGGGGAAAAGTGGGTTTTTGTGGGAGCCATTGACTGAGGCTAAGGGCGGTCAATGGTTCCTTAATTGTAGGCCCGGTTTTTAAATATTAAAGGGGTGCCATGTTCCGCGGCGCAACATCGTTGAATCTGGATGCCAAAGGCAGGCTGGCCGTGCCAAGCCGGCATCGTGACGCCCTGTTCGCCGAATCGGCGGGCCGCGTGGTGCTGACCGCGCACCCGCATCGCTGTCTCTTGCTTTATCCCCAGCCCGCCTGGGAACCCATTCAGGCCAAGATTATGTCGCTTTCCAGTTTCGACCGGCAATCCAGCGCATTGCAGCGACTGCTGGTCGGCTATGCCGAAGATCTCGAACTCGATAGCGCGGGCAGATTGCTGGTCTCTCCAGCGCTCAGGGAATTTGCCGGTCTCGAAAAGCAGGCGATGCTGGTTGGGCAGGGCAGCCATTTCGAACTGTGGGGCATGGACAGCTGGAAGGCGCAGCTGGAGAAAGTGATGGCCGCCGAGGGCATGGACCTGCCGGCGGAACTCGAAGGCTTCTCGCTGTGAGCGCAAGCTCACAGCATATTCCGGTACTGCTGAAAGAAACTGTTGCCGCGCTTAACGTGCGGCCGGGCGGCGTTTACGTGGATGCCACATTCGGTCGTGGCGGCCACAGCCGCGAGATTCTGTCGCGGCTCGGCCCCAATGGGCGATTGATCGCATTGGATCGCGATCAATCCGCCGTGATGGCCGCGCGCGAAATCGCGGATGCGCGTTTCACGGCGGTGCATAGCGCGTTCAGCGATATTCGTGCGGCACTGGAGGGATTGAAGGTGCGGCGTATCGATGGCGTGCTGCTCGATCTGGGCGTGTCTTCGCCGCAGATCGACGAGGCGGAGCGCGGATTTAGTTTTCGCTTCAACGGCCCACTCGATATGCGCATGGACCAAAGCCGCGGACAGACGGCGGCGGAATTTCTGGCAACGGCATCCGAGCAACAACTTCAGGAGGTTATAAAAAATTATGGTGAAGAACGGTTTGCTAAACAGATTGCAAGGGCGATTGTTGCGGCTCGCGCAGGGGGGGTGTCCCCTGGCACCACAAGACAGCTTGCCGCGCTCGTGGCAAGCGCGATCCCCAAAGCCGAGCCTGGTCAGGACCCGGCGACGCGCACATTTCAGGCTCTACGGATTTTCCTCAATCAGGAGCTTGAGGAATTGTCGCTAGCATTGCC